>JAFQFY010000069.1 GCA_017398485.1 Clostridia bacterium | reverse complement strand
TTGCTCCAATCAATTTTGCTATGGAACGAATGATATTGCTTGCTTGTTTTTTACCACCGGGAAAAACCATTCCGACCATTTCCGGTTTGTAACAACGATATGCCAGGTCGACCTTTTCTTCGTGCGTAGGCGGCTTCTTCTTAAAAATATCAAACAATCCCATAAAATTCACCTCTTACAAGTATTATAGCATATCTTGTCGCAGAGATAAAGACCCTACAAACAAAAAATACCCACTCAAGTTGAGCGGGCAAAAAAATAAAACTTGACGAACCAGATGGTGGAGATAAGCGGGATCGAACCGCTGACCTCTTGAATGCCATTCAAGCGCTCTCCCAGCTGAGCTATACCCCCATATGAGGGTTCGTCAAGTTTTTATTTATAAAATTATGTGATGGGGTTCAACTTTGAGCGTATCTCGCTCCCGGTTGAAGTATACCCCGAGCATGTTCCGAGGAACAGGTGTTATGATACCAAATGCCGCGCCGATTGTCAAGCATTTTTTTGAAAAAATTATAACCAAGCCCGAAAATGTGCTTTGCAGCATCGCTTGCGCGTCGATTTGAGCAGCGTCCATCGCTTTCCGATGGCTTATTCGTTGAGGATCTGCTCGCCGTCAAACAGGAAATACCCTTCGCCGCCGCCGGGGACGCCGCCGTTTTCAAGCCATGCGGCGGCGCGGCGTTGCAACGAGGTGTTGCGCGGCAGGGCAGAGGCGTCGCCCTCGTAGGGCATGTCGAAAATGCCCCAATATTTTTGCGTTGGGTCGGCGTAACTGTCTGTGATCTTAAAGTCGCTCATGAAGCGCAGGATATTAGAGGACGGATCCATGAATTCGCGATTGCGTTCATACAGCAGCCACGAGCTGCAATAGAACACGAGGGGATCGGGCGCGTGTTCCTGCCGGAAGAAGCGATGTGCGCGGCGGTAACTGTCCATGCACAGTTCTTTTGTGAGAGGTCCGACAGAGGGTATGTGGATATAATAGACCATGTCGGTTGGCCGGACGTCGTGACCGCCGACGGTCACGACCGAGGTGACGTGCTTGCGGTAATAGAGCTCGTATTGCAACCGCCCGAGCGCGAACATTTTGAGCGAGAAAAAGGACGGATACCAGTGGGCGATCGTGGTGATACCGAAGACGCCGAGGCGGCGCATGCATTCGTTGCCTTTTGCCGCGATGTCGGCAAGAAAATCGTCAAACAGCGCTGCGTCGTAGCCGCGCTCGGCATAGGTGCGTTGCAGGCGTTGCGCGGCGCATACGATGAACAGCAGGTTAGCGGTTTGCTCGGGGATATGCAGCTTATCGGCGACGGGGTGGAGCAGGTCGTAAACGCGCTCGGCATCGAACTCGTTGTCATAATATTGCGCGACGGCGCGCGCAAACAGGGACGCGTCGTGCGCGATCATTCGATCGGCGGCGTCACGCAAGGTGGCGGCGGTTGCGTCCGTGATCGGCAAGCGCGCCAGCGTGGAGTATAAGAAATCGGTCATTCGCGTCACCTCAAACCGATTATACCACGTCGCGGACGAATGTCAACGGAATGTTGCGCGGCGGCGTGCGGGCGAAGGGAGGATTTTTTGGAAATCAATGCTTGAAATTTCTGTTTCGCCTATGTATAATATAAAGGTAATTAGCGCCAACGCGCGAAAACGAAGGACGGTGAGAGATATGGACGCAAACCCTGCGCCGAGTAGCAACCCGCGACAAACGAACGATCCGCAGCACGCCCATAGGCTCGCCGCGCGCTCGACCACACTGTAAAGTGGGCAGGGCGGACGCCGCACCGTGATCGGCTGTCGGATCGAGACAGGAGGATCACAAACATGGCAGAAGACATGAATGTCACCCGGCCGTCCGTGGACGGCGAGGGGTCGGCGGCGCGCCGCGACTATGTGGTCGAGTTGCTGACGTTGTTGGAGGACAAGCGACCGATTGGGGAGCTGCGCCGCCAACTCGACGACTATCACGACAGCGACCTGGCAGACGCGCTCGAACAGCTCGACGACGTCGGGCGCAAGCGCTTGTATCGCATTCTCGGCGTCGAGCGCATGAGCGACGTGTTCGCGTATCTTGAAGACGTCGGCACCTATATTGAAGAACTGGATAACGAGATGGCGGCGGACGTTATCGAGGGCATGGACGCGGATGATGCCGTGGACGTGCTGGAAGAACTCGACGACGATAAGCGCCGCGAACTGCTCGGCCTGATGGACGAGGAGGCGGCGCAGGACATTGAACTCATCGACTCCTACGCGGAGGACGAGATCGGCAGCCGCATGACCACCAACTTCGTCGCCATCGACAAGGCGCTGACCATCAAACAGGCGATGCGCTCGCTGATTCGTCAGGCGGCGGATAACGACAATATTTCCACCATTTACGCGCTCAATGGCGACGGCACCTTCTACGGTGCGATCGCGCTCAAAGATCTGATCGTCGCGCGTCAGACCGCTGAGTTGGAATCGCTCATCGTGACGTCTTATCCGGCGGTGTACGCGAAAGAGAGCATCGCCGAATGTATTGAAGAACTCAAAGACTATTCCGAGGACTCGATTCCCGTGCTGGGCGAGGACGATCGTTTGCTCGGCGTCATCACCGCGCAGGATATCGTCGAGGTCGTCGACGAGGAACTTGGTGAGGACTACGCCAAGCTCGCCGGTCTGACCGAGGAGGAAGACCTTGAGGAGCCGCTGTTCAAGAGTGTGCAAAAGCGCATTCCGTGGCTGCTCGTGTTGCTGTTGCTCGGTTTGGTCGTGTCGGGCGTTGTCGGCTTGTTCGAGGGCGTGGTAGATTCGTTGCCGATGATCGTCGGTTTCCAGTCGCTGATCCTCGGCATGGCAGGTAATGTCGGCACCCAGTCGCTCGCGGTGACCATCCGCGTGCTTATGGACGACGATCTGACCGGCATGCAGCAGATCAAACTGTTGTTTAAAGAAACGCGCGTCGCGTTGTTCAACGGCCTGCTGCTCGGTTTGCTGTCGTTCGTGCTCGTCGGCGGCTATCTGTGGTTGACGCAGGGGAACGGCCTCGTGTTTGCTTTTGCGGTGTCGGGTTGTATCGGCGCGGCGCTGATGCTCGCGATGATGGTGTCGGGCATTACCGGCACGGTGACGCCGATGCTGTTCCGCAAACTCGGCGTCGATCCGGCGGTGGCGTCGGGGCCGCTCATTACGACGGTCAACGACCTCGTCGCTGTGGTGACTTACTATGGTCTTGCGTGGCTGTTGCTGATTAACACGTTAAACCTCGCATAAGAAAGGACTTGTATCATGAACATTGTTGTGGCTCAATCCGGCGGCCCCACCGCCGTCATCAATTCGTCCATGCTCGGCGTATACCGTCAAGCGCTCGTTGAGGACACGATTGGCACCGTTTACGGTTCGCTCAACGGCATCGAGGGCATTATCTACGATCGTCTGGTGTCGCTCAACGACCGGATCGTCACCGACGAGGACATGGCGCTGGTGCGACAGACGCCGGCGTCGGCGCTCGGCTCCTGCCGCTATAAGCTGCCCGACGCGGCGAAAGAGCCGGCCGTGTACGAGTCGATTCGTAAAACGCTTGAGAGCCACGACATCGGTGCGTTCTTCTACATCGGCGGCAACGACTCGATGGACACGGTCAATAAACTGTCGGCGTATTTTGCGTCGGTTGGTTGCCCGATCCGCGTCATGGGCGTGCCCAAGACGATCGACAACGACCTGCCATTGATGGATCACACTCCCGGCTTCGGCTCGGCGGCGAAGTTCATTGCCACCTCGATGGCGGAGATCATCCGCGACGCGACGGTGTACGATCTGGACTCGGTGCTGATCGTGGAGATTATGGGCCGCGACACCGGCTGGCTGACCGCGTCGGCGGCGTTGCCGCGTTTGTGCGGTGAGAGCGCGCCGCATCTGGTATATCTGCCGGAGGCGGAGTTCTCGGTGGATGCGTTCGTTGAGGACGTCAAGCGCATACAGAAAGAGAGCCGCACCGTTATCGTAGCGGTGTCGGAGGGCGTGGAGATCGACGCCGCCGGCGACTTCCGTTCCGGCAAGGTGGACAACTTCGGCCACAAATATCTCTCGGGCGTCGGTAAGGCGCTCGAGCAGATCGTCACTGACCGCATCGGCTGCAAGGTGCGCTCGGTGGAGCTCAACGTGTTGCAGCGTTGCGCGGCACACTGTGCCTCCGCGACCGACGTATGCGAAGCTGAGCAGGTCGGCATGGCGGCGGTGCGCGCGGCAGTGGCAGGGGAGACCGGCAAGGTCGCAGCGATCCTTCGCGTGAGCGACGCGCCCTATGCGGCGGAATACACCTGCATTCCTGTCGGCGAGGTTGCCAACAAGGTCAAATACGTGCCGCGCGAGTGGATCGCGGCGGCGGGTAACGACGTCACCGACGAGGTGCTTGCGTACGTGCGACCGCTGGTGGAGGGGGAGATACCTCTGCTCACCGAGTGCGGTATGCCGCGCCATTTTGTTATTGATAGGTAATAGACTATATATATATAAAAGGGCGTGTCCACTCGGACACGCCCTTTTATATTATCCTGCACGCCCTGCGAGCGTCCTCTTGGCCCCGACACGGTCTGCGCACCCCAACCCCTTTTGTGGGGAACGGCCTACGTGCCGTTCCTCTGACCGCCCCGACACAATATCTTGTGCCAAGCACGCCGTTTCGGCACGTTCGCACGCCGTATACGCGATACGTCGACGATTAGTTCGACAGCCTTTTGTGCAGTTTGCACCTTCTTTGACAAAAAATTAGGTAGTTTTCACAGAAAATAAAAAATTTAACGGAAATAATTGAAAAACAATCAAAATTTTAGTTGACTAAACTATAATTGGTGTTTATAATAGACTCATGATGGTATGGGTGGGGAGTAGTATACCCATCAATACTTTCGGAATCTCTCAGCACATATTTATTACTGAAAGGGGATATACACAATGAGTAAAAACGTTAAAAAATGGTTAAGCGTTTTTGCGGCGATCACGATGCTTGTCAGCGTGCTCGTACCTGCCGGTATCCTGCCCACCGCGGCGGAGACCGAGCCTGAACAGGAGGTTGTCACGGCGCCCTCCGCGATCGATGTGACGGAGTATCTGATCACCACCAGCACGTCGAACAAGACGTATTTGAATTTCGGTGTCTTCAACCACAACTACGGCAGTAGACTGATCATCAGCTTCGACTACTACGTTGTGAACAAGAACACCAATCAGCCTGTCTACGTCGACGCCCTGATGCTGTACGACGAGCAGGGCATTCGCGGCACCAAGCCGGTCGACGCGAACGGTGACGCGATCGATAGCTCCAACCTCTACTTCCAGCGCCGCGGCAGCGGTGTTGCCGGCTTCGGCCACTACGAGCAGGAGCTCGTTTGCGACAGCCAGTCTTCGTTCCGCTTCCATGATGGCGGCGCCGGTACCACCAAGGTCTATGTGTGGAACCTCTCCTATCGCTATAAGGACACCGGCGTGGAGCTTTCCTATACCAGACTCGAAGAGGGCGGCAACGCTGATCCGAGCCTCGTCATCACCGGTAAGACGCTGGCTGATTACGACTGGGGCTTGGAATGGTATTACGATTCCATCAACGACCCGTTGGTCACCACCGTCGACTATCGCAAGTACAACCCGGCTCATGCGTCGTATCCTGCTGCTACGCCGACCGGCACGAATGTCCGTTGGCTGCCTTTCGTCATTTCCAACGGTAGTCTCTCTCATTATTTCCCCGGCGCTGATACGTCCTATTGGAAGAGTGATGAGAACAGCTCCGGCACCAACAACGACGAAAACCAGTGGAACCTGTCTTTTGACTACTATCTGACCAACCGTCCGGCGAACGTTCTGTTGGAAGGTATCGGTGGTTCGCTGTCTTATGCCCAGACCTATATGCTGTATCAGGGCCAGAACCACTTCTCTGCTGACTTCACCATCGCCGGCACGAGGAGTAATGCCTATCCCTCTATCCGTGCCACCGGCTTTAACGACACGACTCTGTACGTCTGGAACCTGAAACTGACAGTTAACGGTCACGAGGTTACCCCGGCTCGTAATGATGCCGCTTATCAGATGGCTGACGATTCGGCTGAAAAGGTTCCTCTGTCCACCCTCGATTTCGCCCAGGATTTTGATTTTGCTCTGACCACCAAGGTTTCTAAGATCAATTTCAGCAAGCTTCCCACCACTGTGCAGAGCACGTCTTCCTGGTTTACCGGTACTGCCAACTACGGCATCTACGCGCTTTCGGACGGCTACAGCGTTAGCGCGACGAATAAGGATGGTGAAGGTTACACGACCCATGTGCTCGAGTTCGATTATTACCTGCCCGAAGAGTGCAGCTACATCGTGCGTACCAACCACTCCAATTTCTTGAGAGACGATGCCACCGGCGATTGTGTGTTGCGCCCCGGTTACAACCACTTTAAGAGCACGTACAAAACCGACAATGCCAACGGCGTGCGCTGGTCGATTGCTCTCGGTAAGCATGCGAGTGCGCCGCGTGAGACGCTTCCTGATCTGTATATCTGGAACGCTTCGATCACCAATGGCTCCGCTACCAAGACGATGCCGACTTCTGCGAACATGCATGGTTCCTGCACGTTTGCTACCACGGCGAACCCGGAGACCTCTGCCAACTTCACGGCTGCGGAGGCGGTGGAGATCGTTACCTACGGCGACATCTATCCGATGATCAAAGCGGGCACGAACGCAACCGTCACCAAGCTTGACTATTCGCAGAGCACTCCCGATGCGAGCAAGCAGGACTACTCCGTCTCGCTGTACACCGGTAAGACCACCGAGAAGACCGGCAATTACGTCCTGTCCTTCGATTACTATCTCCCCGAGGCCGGCACGAACGCTTATGTGAGAGTGCTGAACAGCTCTCGTCCTAACACGTATCCGGATGCCAAGCCGATGGACTCTTATACTGCTTGGCTGGTTCAGGGCCGTCATAAGTATGTCAGCGAAAACATCGAGATGAGCGCGAACGCCGGTTATGAGATCTTCCTTATGATGCGCAGCAACATGACTCTTGGCACCATCTATATTTGGAACGTGTCCTTGAAGCATGTTGACGGCAGCTCGAACCACCTGGCCGGCTCTCACTTCAAAGCGGTTGATCAGGCCGGTAAGGTTGTTGAGATCACCCAGACGCAGGTTCCGCTGGCTAAGCTCGACGATGTCGCGAACCTCGATAACCTCGGCACCCAGATTCGCGATGGCGAGACCGCTGATCTCCGCTTCGTCGGCGCTGCGAATGTCGACGGCGTTGTCTACAACCACGCCGCTGCTGCGGATTATTCCAAGGCGACCGTCGTGATCGATAACGTTCGCTACAAGGTCACCGAGGTTGGCATGCTCTTCGCTCGCGATAAGAACCTGACGGCTCTGCCCGAGGCGGCTCTGACCTACGGCGCTGACGGCGTTTCTAAGCAGGTTGCGACCAAGATCCAGTCTCCCGAATATGCGGCGGCTCTTGGCGTGGACGGCATCGCTTTCACGACCGTTCTCACCGATGTTCCGGCCGCCAACATGGACGAGACCATCTCCCTGCGCACCTATGTCAAGTATGTTGACATGAAGGGCAACGATGCGTATGTCTATGGTGAGATTATTTCTCGTAGCTACAACAAGACTGTTCAGTTGGCTACCGCATAATCTTAGCTCAAATAGCTACGCTCTCTAAACCTAAAACCCCTTTCGCAAGCCCGAACGGCAGCGCCGTTCGGGCTTGCTTTTTTAGCCTCCCTTGTGTAAAGGGAGGGGGACCGCCGCACGGCGGTGGAGGGATTGTCTTTTCTACAAACCTTAAACCCCTCTCTTAGAGAACGGCCCACGTGCCGTTCCGTTCGCACATAATGTTGGCTTCGTACAATTCCATAACGGGGCGACACACGGGTCTCCCCCTAAAAACCGATTCTTCAAAAAAATTAAAAAAACTTCAAAAAAACCTATTGACAAACCCTTGATCATCCTGTAATATATATTTGTAATCATTACAAATAAGGAATGGTTACAAGAAAGGAGGGCAATATGGACAGACAACAAATGGCACGGCTTTTGTGCAGTCATGGGGTGCGACCGACCCAACAGCGCTTGTCGGTTTACGAGTATCTGCTCGGCCACCCGATCCACCCGTCGGTCGATACCGTCTATGAGGCTGTGTCCGTAGATCAGCCCACCTTTTCACGCACCACGGTGTACAACACCCTGCACGCATTGGTGCAGGCGGGTTTGGTGCGAGAGCTTCCGCTTTGCTCTGAGGAGCGCCGATACGATGCTGGCTTGACGCCGCACGCACATTTTCGCTGCGTTGCCTGTGGGTGTATTAAGGACGTCCCCTTGGCACAGGATACCGTGACGAGCTTGTTGCCCGATGGGGGAGAGACGCTCGCCGGTTGCATGGTGCAGGGACAGGAGCTTTCGCTAAGCGGCTTGTGTGCCGCCTGTTCGGCAGATCATGAGGTGTGAGACCTCTGTCTGATATAAATTTGAAATTAATTTTTTGGAGGTTTTGGTTATGAAAAAGTTTGTTTGCAGTGTTTGCGGTTACGTTCACGAGGGCGAGACGGCGCCGAAGGTTTGCCCGGTTTGCGGCGTCGGCATGGATAAGTTTGTCGAGCAGGCTGCCGAGCGCACCTGGGCGGCGGAGCACGTGGTCGGCATCGCCAAGGGCGTTGACGAGGAGATCGTCGAGGGCCTGCGCGCCAACTTCATGGGCGAGTGCACCGAGGTCGGCATGTATCTGGCGATGGCGCGTGTGGCGCACCGCGAGGGATACCCCGAGATCGGTCTCTACTGGGAGAAGGCCGCCTTTGAAGAGGCGGAGCACGCCGCAAAGTTTGCCGAGCTGCTCGGTGAGGTTGTCACCGACAGCACCAAGAAGAATCTGGAAATGCGCGTAGATGCCGAGAACGGCGCGACCGAGGGCAAGATGGCTCTCGCCAAGCGCGCGAAGGAGCTTAACCTCGATGCGATCCACGACACCGTCCACGAGATGGCACGCGACGAGGCTCGCCACGGAAAGGCTTTTGAAGGTTTGCTCAACCGCTACTTTCGCTGATGCCAAGGAAGAGCCGAATGTAGGAGCAACAGAAGATTCGCAAGCAGCAACGAAGAGCGAGTCGAAAGAAGACCCCACGGCGCTGTTTAAGCTCTCTTATGGCCTGTTTGTGCTCACCGCCAAGGATGGCTCCCGTGACAACGGCTGTATCATCAACACCGCTGTCCAAGTTGCGAGCGACCCGACGCGGCTCGTGATCGCGTGTCAGAATCACACGCTCACGCGTGAGATGGTCGCGAAGACGGGAGCATTTAACGTGTCGGCGCTCACCGAGCAGGTGCCCTTTGAGGTTATCCGACATTTCGGCATGCAGACCGGCAAATTGACTGACAAGTTCAAGGACTTTACAGCCAAAAATCGCGCTGCAAACGGGATCTTCTATATCACCGAGCATACGAATGCATTCTTTTCAGCGCGCGTGACCGACGCGATCGATTTGGGCAGCCACACGCTGTTCATCGGCGAGGTGACCGAGTCACAGGTGCTGGGCGATGCCCCGTCCTGTACCTACGCCCACTATCACGCCGCCATCAAACCGAAGAAATGACACAATACAGACCGCTGTTGTTATGACAGCGGTCTGTTGCTTTGCTTAATGCACCGACGCGTCTTGTTCTGCGGCCGTCGATGCGTGCATATACTGCTTTATAAGGAGGAATGTATATGATCGCACGCATTACGGACATGCACGACAAGGAAGTCATCAACGTCTGTGACGGCACGCGGCTTGGCTACGTCGACGACGTCGAGGTGGACACCTGCACCGCCCAGATCGTGTCTATCGTCATTTTCGGGCATAACAAATGCTTCGGACTGCTCGGGCGCGAGGCGGATATCGTTATCCACTGGAAGGATATTGAAGTCATAGGGGAGGAGACAGTGTTGGTGAATTTTAAATGTCCTCCGGACTGCGGTTGCTCGCCGAAAAAGGGACCGCAGATCCTCGGCGGCCTGTTCCGCTGACGCCTTGTGGATATTGAATGAAAAAATTATCAAAAAATCAATGAAAAATTGCAAAAAAGTTCTTGCTTTTTTTAAGAGTTAATGGTATACTATATCGGCAAAACGCACGCGAGGACAAACATGGGCGTTCGGTGCCGCATCCGAATGTGTCGGACGGTGGACGCGTATGCTCGCGGAGGAAAAACCAAGGAGGAACCGATTATGTCCGTTATTTCCATGAAACAGCTGCTGGAAGCCGGTGTCCATTTCGGCCACCAGACCCGTCGCTGGAACCCCAAGATGGCGCCCTACATCTTCACCGAGCGCAATGGTATCTATATCATTGACCTCCAGAAGACCGTTCGCAAGCTCGAGGAGGCGTACATGTTCGTGCGTGACCTCTCTGCTGAGGGCAAAGAGGTGCTGTTCGTCGGCACTAAGAAGCAGGCGCAGGACTCTATCCGCGAGGAAGCCGTCCGTGCCGGTGCGCATTTCGTCAACGCCCGTTGGCTCGGCGGTATGCTCACCAACTTCCGCACCATTCGCGGCCGTATCGCCCGTTTGAGCCAGCTCAAGGCGATGGAAGAGGATGGCACGTTTGATCTGCTTCCCAAGAAGGAAGTTGTCAAGCTCAACCACGAGATCGAGAAGCTCGAGAAGTTCCTGGGCGGCATCAAAGAGATGAAGAAGGTCCCCGGCGCTCTGTTCATCGTCGATCCCCGTAAAGAGAAGATTGCTGTCGCTGAGGCGAAGAAGCTCGGCATCCCGGTCGTGGCGATCGTGGATACCAACTGCAACCCCGACGACGTTGATTACGTGATCCCCGGCAACGACGACGCTATCCGTGCCGTGAAGCTGATCGCTTCCTGCATCGCAGATGCGATCATTGAGGGCCGCCAGGGCGAGCAGAATGCCGCCGAGGCCGCTCCTGCCGAGGAGACCGCTGAGGCTGCTGCCGAATAAGGCGCGGCACACAATATAATAGGAGGACACAACAATGGCTTTTACCAGTAAAGACGTTATGGCACTGCGTGAGAAGACCGGTGTCGGCATGATGGATTGTAAGAAGGCTCTTCAGGAGTCTGACGGCGATATGGATAAGGCGATCGACTACCTGCGCGAAAAGGGCCTCGCCAAGCAGGCGAAGAAGGCTTCCCGCATCGCGGCCGAGGGTATGGCGTACGCCACCGTCGACTACGATAAGAAGGTCGGCGTGGTCGTCGAGGTCAACGCGGAGACTGACTTTGCCGCGAAGAGTGATAAGTTCATCGAGTTCGTGCAGCAGGTGGCGAAGGTCATCATCGACGCGAACCCGACGGACGTCGACGCGCTCATGGCGTGTGACGCCGGCAACGGCCAGACCCTCGCAGACGTTCTGCGCGACAAGGTCATGGTCATCGGTGAGAACCTGAGCGTTCGCCGTTTCACCCGTTACGAGGGTGACTGCGTGGCGTACGTGCACGGCGGCGGCCGTATCGGCGTTCTCGTCAAGTTCGAGGCTGATGCCGCGGCTTCCGGCTCCGAGGCGCTCATCGAGTGCGGTAAGGACGTGGCGATGCAGATCGCTGCTCTGAACGCTCCCTATCTGAGCGAGGCGACCGTTCCTGCGGAGGTCGTTGAGCACGAGAAGGAAGTTCAGCTCGCGCTGATGAAGAACGATCCCAAGAACGCCAACAAGCCCGAGAACATTCTCGAGAAGATGATCATCGGTAAGATGCGCAAGTACTTTGAGGAAGTCTGCCTGCTCAACCAGGCGTTCGTCAAGGACGGCGGCATCAACGTGGCCCAGTATATCGACCAGCAGGCGAAGGTTGCCGGCGGTTCGATGGCTCTGGTGGACTTCGTTCGCTACGAGAAAGGCGAGGGCATGCAGAAGCGTGAAGACGATTTCGCCAGTGAAGTCGCTTCCATGGTGAAATAATCAAACAACAAAAAAGACGCCGAAATCAACGATTTCGGCGTCTTTTTATTTATTCTTTTTGCTCACCGGACGAAAACATCGTTCGGTATTTTTTTGGTGTTATATTTTTGTACTTTTTAAAGACCTTGACAAAATATGAGGCATCGTAAAAACCGGTATTACAGGCGATCTCAGTGATAGAGAGGCTGGTGTTGATGAGCAACACGCACGCCTGTTCCAAACGGTAGGTGTTGAGGAATTCAATCGGCGTTTTTCCGAAATATTCGGGAAATACACGGCCGAAATGGTTAAGTGACATACCGGAGATACGCGCCATGTCGGCGGTGGTGATCGGGTTCATATAGTTGGCGTCAATATAATCCAGCAGCGGCTTAAACCGCGTGGCGTTTTTGGAGAGCTGGAAATTCTCTGTGTAGTGGTGCTGCATATATATGGTACCCATAAGTTCGAACAACGCCCCGAGCACCAACAGATCCTTTTCCGGCGAACTGTTGGAGGCGAGGGTGAACAGTCGCTTAGTGATGATGAGAAGATCAGCATTCTTGATCGGATGGAAGGGGAGAACGCGTATTTTATTGTTGGTGAAAACGTGCAGAATGTCCTTGCACAGTGAGGTGCGCAGGAAGATCGTGTTGACGTCAAAGTCGATGACTTCATAAATGCAGTCGATCGGCTCGTAGCCGTGCACGACCTCTTGGTTAACGAAAAGGATCTCGTCTGCGGTAACCCTAATGACGTCGTCGTCCAAGAAGACCGTTAACGTCCCTTGCAGAACGCGTACGATCTCGCAGGGCTTGTGCCAGTGCAGAGGCATGCGATAAAACGTGTGTCCTTCGCGGATGTGGTGAAAGGATAGGGGGATATTACGCAGTTCATTCGTCACTTGCTCATTGTAGTCTAAGCCCAGCATGCTTTCATCTCCTTACATTAGTATTATACACGATAATGTCGAATTTGACAATTACCAAAATACACAAAATTTTATTGGGTATATTGCGCCAAATTAATTGTAAAATTACCATTATTGAGGTGTGATATTACAAGAACACAAATTGCTTTTATGATAGAATATAATCAGTAAAACTATGACTATACAGGAGGCGACCGTGAATGAGAATTGCCATCGGTTCGTTGCAGTGTGAGGGAAACAGCCTGACGCCGATCTACACGAAGTTTGAAGACTTCGACTACGCGCCGGGCGAAGCGATGTACGACGAGATCAAGGTGGTTGATTATTTCCGCGAGCACGGTTGCGAACTCGTCCCGACAATCTATGCACACGCTCTGCCGGGCGGTGCGGTAGTCAAGGCGGATTTCTTGCGTCTGGTGGACGAGCTGGTCGACGCGATCCCGACCGAGGGTATCGATGGCATTTGGCTGTATCTGCACGGTGCGATGTACGTTGAGGAGATCGGCTCGGGCGACACCTATTTATTAAAACAGATCCGCGCTAAGGTTGGCTACGACATCCCGATCTCGGTGGCGATGGATTTTCACGCAGACAACACGGATGAGATCATCCGTATGGTCAACTGTGTGACGGCGTTCCGCACTGCTCCGCATTGCGATCATAAAGAGACCCAGATCCGCGCGGCGGAGAACCTTCTGCGCATCATTGAAAAGAAGATCATGCCCGCGCCGCAGATGGAGCGCGTCAATGTGGTCATTTGCGGGGATGCCGTACAGACTGCTCTCGAGCCGCTCAAGGGCATTATGGAGATGGCGGAACAATTCGAACGCACGGTGCCCGGCATGTTGTCGGTGCAGGTGTTCAACGGTCAGCCGTGGATCGACGAGCCGTATATGGGGCCGAGCATCGTGGTCACGCACGAGTCGGATACCGCGATCGCCAAGGAATATGCGAAAAAGCTGGCGGATGCGTTCTATGCGGTGCGTCACGACTTTAAGTTCCTCATTGAAGCGGTCGAGCCTGATGAGGCGATTCGCCGCGCGATGACGGCGGCCGAAGCGCAGGTATTCCTGTCGGATTCGGGTGATAACACCACTGCCGGTGCCGCCGGTGACAACGCTTTTATGATCAATCGCCTGCAACGGGCCGGTGCGAAAAACGTGCTCGTGGCCGGCATTGCAGACGAAGCGGCTTGTGAAAAGTGCTATCAGGCGAATATCGGCGACGTGCTGACCTTGCAGGTCGGCGGCAGTTTGGATAAGAACAGTGAGACCGCGACCATCACGGGCAAGCTTATCCACCGCGGCGACATCGTGTCCTACACCGGCGGCAACGCAGGCCCGTCTGCAACGCTGGATTGCGGCGACATGACGGTTGTGGTGACCAAAAATCGCGCCTCGATGTGCCGTCCTGATATTTTTGAGTCGATCGACCTGGATTATACCCCTTATAAGATCGTGGTCGTGAAACTCGGCTATCTGTTCCCTGAACTCGCCGCCAAAGCGGAGCGCGCGATCCTGGCGTTCACGCCGGGCAGTTCCACGGAGCGTCTGGAGGATATGAACATGAAGAAGATCCGCCGCCCGATGTTCCCGTTGGATGATGATTTTCAGTAAATTTATGTATCGGTTGATACATAGAAAATAAAAAAGGAGAGTTTGTTATGGCGTATTACAACAGAAGTGAAACCGAAAAGCGTTTGGCCGGCGTTCGCGAGATCCTGGCTGACAAGGGCTTGGACGCGGCGCTCGTCTATTTTGATGAGCTTAACGTCGCCAACGGTTGGTATCTGACCGGCTGGTGCGGCCAGTTCGAGAAGGGTGCGGTGCTCGTGCCGATCCACGGCGAGCCGATTCTGCTCGGCGGCCCCGAGTCTGAGCCGTTTGCGCAGATGGATGCCGCGATCACTAAGGTGCGTTGCTTCCCGGTTTTCATGGTGCCGGACGAAGAGTATCCCAACGCCACCATCATTGACTTTAAGCAGCTCAACGACGAGTTGCGCGGTGAGGGCACCGTCCTCAACCGCATCGGTATCGTCGGCACCACCACCATTCCGCACCAGGTCTATCTGGATGTTGCGGAGGGTTTTGCCGGTGCTGAGCTGGTCGATATCACCGACGAATATGAGAACATGCGCGCTTACAAGTCCGATTGGGAAGTCGAGCAGGCGACCAAGTCGGTTCTGCTGTGCGACCAGGCTTACGACGCCATGATGGCGGCGATCAAGCCCGGCGCTTACGAGTACGAAGTTGCCGCCGCCGGTGAAGCCGTTTGCCGCGCGAACGGCGCCCACAGCTTTGCTTACAGCACCATCGTCGGTTCCGGCGCGCGCGCCAAGGCTGTCGTTCCCACGGCGACCAACAAGGTCATGCAGGACGGTGAGCTGGTCATGATCGGTATCGCGCCGCGCATCAACGGCTATGCCGGTACATTTGGTGACACCATCCCCGTCAACGGCGAGTTCACCCAGCGTCAGAAGGATCTGCTCAACCACATGCGCGAGACCTTCCGTCTGACTCATGCGATGCTCAAACCCGGTATGACCGGTCGCGAGATCGACGAGCCCGGCCGTCTGTACTACGAGAAGCACGGCCTGTCTCCCTACATCGTTTGTCCGTTCGCGCACTCGATGGGCCTGATGGAGGCGGAGGCGCCCTTCTTCGGCCCCAACGGTGACTTTGAGTTGGCTCCCGGCGTCATTGTCAACGTCGACGTCAGCTTCTTCGGTCATCCCGAGCTGTACGGCGGCCGTATCGAGACCGGCTTCGTCATCACCGAGACCGGCAGCAAGCCGCTGTCTCCGAAGCTGTTCGAGTACTTCATGAAGGATCTTTAATTAGGAGGAACGCATCATGAGCGAAATCGGCTATAAGCATTATATGTTCGTTGACGGCGATCTGCCGGGCAACGGTGAGGATCCCAGCCTGCCCGGTCACGAGGCGCTGATGATCACCAACAAGAACACGGTGGATGCACACATCATCGTGAACCTCTATTTTGAGGACAAAGAGCCGGTCAAGGGTCTGCACCTGACCATTCCGGCAGAGCGCGTGGTGTGCTACCGCACCGACCTGCCCTTCTGCGAGGAGCAGTTCCAGATCCCGTTCGGCCAGTATTCTCTCGAGCTCGAGAGTGACATTGCGGTGTGCGCGAGCTTTGGCCGTCTGGATCGCCGTTATAACCTCGGCTACTATGTGACCGGCTATTGCGCGGTTTGATCGGGTGTGGGATACGATGAAGAGATTTATCCTGTATTCCGATCTGAAGCCTGAAAAGGTGCAGGACTACATTGATCTGCACGCAAATCCGTGGCCAGAACTCATTGAGCTGATCGGTCGATGCAATATCCATAACTATTCCATTTCTCTGCGCGGCACGCAACTGTATACCTATTACGAGTATACCGGCGATGACTACGAGGCAGACATGGCGGTCATGGATAACAGTCCGGTGATGCACCGTTGGTGGACCTACTCGAAGCCTTGTTTCGTGGGACACGACAGGGGAGAGTATTACGAGGATCTGACGGAAGTGTTTTATTGTCCCTAAACAGTAAATTCGGCGGTACGGAATGTTTCCGTACCGCCGATCGTCTTTTTTAGAATAATTCGCAAAAATCCGGTTTAATCTCTTTACAGCGGCCATATTTTCCAGTATAATGAAAGGGATAATGCAGGGTCTCTCTGCAAGGAAAGGACAGGATGGATTATGCAACCGAAATACAAGCGTATTCTTCTTAAACTCAGCGGTGAGGCGATGGCCGGCGCCGCTCACACGGGACTGGATTTTGACACCGTTCTGCATATCTGTCAGTATGTGAAACAGGCGGCCGAGCTCGGCACCGAGATCGCCATCGTCGTCGGCGGCGGCAACTTCTGGCGCGGCCGTTCCAGCGGTAAGATGGATCGTACGCGCGCCGACCACATGGGCATGCTCGCGACCACGATCAACGCTCTCGGCCTTGCGGATGCGCTCGAACAGCTCGGCTGTGAGGTGCGCGTACAGACCGCCATTGCTATGAATGAGATCGCCGAGCCGTATATTCGCAACCGTGCCGTGCGCCATCTCGAAAAGGGTCGCATCGTCATCTTTGGTTGCGGCACGGGTAACCCGTTCTTCTCGACCGACACTGCGGCGGCGTTGCGCGCGGCGGAGATCGAGGCGGAGATCATCTTCAAGGCGAGCATGGTCGACGGTATCTACGACAGCGATCCGCATAAAAACCCCGATGCCAAGAAGTTCGACCACCTCAACTATATGGACGTCCTCAACAAGGATCTCAAGGTGATGGATTCCACTGCCGCGACCTTGTGCAAGGACAACGATATTTCCCTGTTGGTATTTAACCTCGAGGATCCCGAGAACATTGTGCGTGCCGTGCGTGGCGAGCAGATCGGTACGCTGGTTGACTAATTGAACGAACATAGAGGAGAGTAGTTATGAATCAGATTTTTGCTACCGCAGAAGAAAAGATGAACAAGAGCCTTAACAACCTTGCGCAGGAGTTTAAGGGTATTCGCGCCGGTCGCGCCAACCCGGCCGTGCTGGACCGCCTGTCCGTCGACTATTACGGCAGTCCTACGCCGATCAACCAGGTAGCGGCGGTGTCCGTGCCGGAGCCGCGCGTGCTGCTTATCTCCCCGTGGGATAAGACGACGCTCGGCCTCATCGAAAAGGCGATCCTTACCTCCGATATCGGCATCAATCCGCAGAACGACGGCACGGCGCTGCGTTTGCTGTTCCCGCCGATGACCGAGGAGCGTCGCCGCGATCTGACCAAGGATATCGGTCGCATGGCGGAGGATTGTAAGGTTGCGCTTCGTTCCATTCGCCGCGATGCGATGGATAAGCTCAAGGATATGAAGAAGAAGTCCGAGATCACCGAAGATGATCTGAAAAACGGCGAAAAGAAGATGCAGGATCTCACCGACCGCTTTGTCAAGGAAGCCGATAAGATGGCGGAAGCGAAGCAGAAAGAGATCATGGAGATCTGATACCGTGTTCGATGGGTCTTCGCCGCTTTTAACAAAAGCGGCGAAGGCTTTTCGTGCTATTAAAGGAGCGTCGCGTATGTTTTTCAAAAAGAAAAAAGAGCCTGTCGAAGTGCCGCTGCGTTTGGTGCCGCGTAATCTCGGTATCATCATGGACGGTAACGGCCGCTGGGCAAAAAAGCGTGGTCTGCCGCGCCAGGCAGGGCACGTGACCGGCGCGCAGGTGTTTCGCAAGATCACGAAATACTGCGAAAAATGCGGCGTCGAATACCTGACGGTGTATGCGTTCTCGACCGAGAACTGGAAACGGCCGCAGGAAGAGGTCGATGCGATCATGGACCTGCTGCGCCAGTATCTCAAAGAATCGCTCGCAGATTTTCAGCAGGAGAATATACGCACGCGCTTTATCGGCGATCGCACGCCGCTTGCCGAGGATATTCGTCAGCTGATGCGCGAGGCGGAGGAGACCACCGCCCACAAGACGGGCATGACGCTGAATATCGCGCTCAATTACGGCGGTCAGCAGGAACTGACCGCGGCGGCGCGTGTGTTGGCACATCGCGTGTCGGCAGGGGAGATATCCCCTGAGGACATCGACGAGAAGATGCTCGAAGCGGCATTGTATACCGAGGATCAGCCGCCCGTTGACCTCATCCTGCGTCCAAGCGGTGAATATCGCTTGTCAAATTTCCTCGTTTGGCAGTCGGCGTACGCCGAGTTCGTGTTCATGGATGACATTCTCTGGCCGGATTTCAAGGAAAGTGATCTGGAGCGAGCGTTTGAAGAATTTGCACGACGCAACCGCCGGTTCGGCGGCGTTTGATAGGAGTGAAAACTCGTGAAAACACGCATTATTTCCGCCGTCGTGGGCAGTGTATTATTGTTAGGAATACTGTTCTGCCCGTACACATGGGTGTTTGTGGCGGCGATGGCTATTCTCGCGGCAATCGCTGCATGGGAACTGTTATATAAGACGAGTATCGTCAACAGCCGCCTATTCACCGCTGTGAGCATGTCGTTCGCGGCGGCCGAGGTGCTGGCGATCGGTTGTGCCTGCAAGTATACGGCGTTGAGCGTCGGCGGCTTTTACGTCGCGTGGCTTCCATATTGCGTGCCGCCGCTGTATATTCTGACGGCGTTGGTGCTCGTGCTCGTGCGCCGCGGGAAACCGTCCTTTGTTGCCGCATTGTACGGCGTCGGGCTGACGGCATATGCCACGCTCGGCTTCGGCGGCTTGGCCGTGTTGCGCGAAGCGAGCTTTGGTAATCTGGTGGTCGTGCTGTTCGCGTTTGTGATTCCGTGGATGAGCGATATCGGCGCGTACTTTACCGGCATGCTGTTCGGCAAGCACAAAATGGCGCCGATCATCAGCCCGAAAAAGACCTGGGAAGGCTTTTTCGGCGGCTGGGTATTTTCGGTCGCTTGTTCGGCATTGTACGCTGTCATTTGTAACGCTGTTTATAACGGCCGTTTGGCGTTCGACCCGTTGGAGTTTGCACTGTTTGCGTTGTTACTGGCGCCGTTGAGCGTATGCGGCGACCTGTTTGCCTCGCTGATTAAGCGCCGTTGCGGAATCAAGGATTACAGCAATATCATGCCCGGACACGGTGGTGTGATGGATCGTTTTGACAGCGTGGTGCTGACAGCGCCTCTGTTGTGCGCGGCGTTGATGCTCGGCTCGATGAAATGATCGGTGGTGTCATTATGCAGAAGAATTTAGTTATACTCGGCTCGACCGGCTCGATCGGTACCCAAGCGTTAGAGGTGGCCGAGCAGGCCGGCTACGGCGTTCTCGCTCTTGCCGCCGCCCGTCAGGTAGATAAGCTCGAAGAGCAGATCCGCGCCTTTAAGCCGCGCTATGCGGCTATGTTCGACGAGCAGGCGGCGTCCGAACTGCGTGCGCGTGTGGCGGATATGCCGATTACGGTGTTGGAGGGTATGGACGGTCTGTGCGCGCTTGCGTCTTTGCCCGAGGCGGATATGGTGCTCAACTCGGTCGTCGGCATGGTAGGCTTGCGCCCGACTCTCGCCGCCGTTGAAGCGGGTAAGGACGTCGCGTTGGCGAATAAAGAGACTCTCGTTGCCGGCGGCGCGTTCGTGATGGACGCGGTTGCCAAGGCAGGCGTACGTCTGTTGCCGGTGGACAGTGAACACAGTGCGATCTTCCAGTGTTTGCAAGGCTGTCCTCCTGCCGAGCGTGCGTTACAACGCATTATTCTGACGGCCTCGGGCGGTCCTTTTTTTGGAAAGACTTGCGATGAATTGTCGCGCGTCACCCTGACGGATGCGCTTAAACACCCGAACTGGAGCATGGGGCAGAAGATCACGGTCGACTCCGCGACCATGATGAATAAAGGTCTCGAGCTTATCGAGGCACGGTGGCTGTTTGATATGCCGCCTGAAAAAATCGATGTCGTCGTGCACCGCGAGAGCATTGTTCACTCGTTGGTGGAATATGATGATAATGCCGTGGTGGCACAGCTCGGCGTTCCGGATATGCGCGTGCCGATCCAATATGCGCTGACTTATCCCGAGCGCCTGCCGTCTCCCGTTAAACAACTGCGTCTTGAGGACTGGGCGAAACTGACCTTTGCTGCGCCCGATGACGAGACGTTCCCGACCATCAACATGGCGCGACGCGCCCTGTCTCTCGGCGGTCTGTATCCGGCGGCGCTCAACGCCGCCAATGAGGTCGCCGTCGGCGCGTTTATTGCGGGCGAGATCGGGTTTTTGGATATCATGCGGTTGGCAGGTAGCGTACTGGATATGCCGCTGCCCACCCCGAGCAGTGTCGAGGACGTGTTTACGGTGGATCGAGAGATCCGTGAACAGACGCGCGCGGCTATTACAGCGATGAAGAGAGGGTAACGTCAATTATGCTGATTTTGAAGATTATAGCGGCATTGCTGTTGCTTGGCGTGCTGATTATGATCCACGAGTTCGGCCATTTTCTTGCGGCGCGCGCGATGGGCGTGCGCGTCAACGAATTTGCCATCGGCATGGGTCCCAAACTGTTGAAATTTGGTAAAGGCGAAACGCTTTACACCGTGCGTGCCTTGCCGTTCGGCGGTTTTTGCGCGATGGAGGGGGAGGACGAGGACGCGCCGACCCCATCGGCGATGGGCGGCAATGGCGACCGCGAGGCAGCGCCTGCGGATCCCTCACGCTCCTTTGCGCATAAGAAGGTGTGGCAACGCGTGATCATCGTGCTTGCCGGCGCGGTGATGAATCTCGTGCTCGGTTTCGTGCTGTTGTTGGTGTATAACGGCTTTTTGCAGGAACCGTATGACGATAAAGGGACGGTGCTGTTTCCGACGACCACCATCGCGCAGTTGGAGGAGGATACCTCCGCCTATCAGACGGGTCTGCGGCCCGGTGACACGATCCTGTCGATCAACGGTCGCCGCGTGCTTATGGATAGCGACATGGCCATGGAAATGCAAAACGACGAGGACGGCGTGCTGTCCATGGTGGTGCGCCGTGACGGCGACAAGGTCACGCTTGACGGCGTGAGGTTTGAACTCAAATATGACGAGGAAACACAGCGGAATTATCTCGTCTACGACTTCGTGGTGCTTGGCGAGGTGCGAACCTTCGGCAACACCATCACCCAATCGGCAAAGCAAGAGCTGTCGGTTGCGACGATCGTCTGGCGCAGTCTTATAGACATCGTGCGCGGTCGCTACGGACTCAACGATCTGTCGGGTCCCGTCGGCACGGTGGATATCATCGCAGACGCGGTCGGCGGAGCTACGACACTTGTCGGTTGGCAGACGCTGATCATGCTCATGGTGATGATCACCGTCAATCTCGGCGTGTTCAATTTGTTGCCGTTCCCCGGTCTCGACGGCGGACGCTTTGCATTTCTGCTGTGGGAGGGGATCACACGCCGTCCCGTATCCCCGAAATACGAGAGTATTATCCACTTCGGCGGTTTGATCGCGTTGTTGTTACTGATGCTGGTGGTGTCGTACAGCGATATCACGAAACTCTTTGCATAGGAGTGAAATGAATGAACAGACGCACATCTAAACAAGTGATGGTCGGCGGCGTTGTCATCGGCGGCGGCGCTCCCGTTTCGGTGCAGTCGATGCTAAACCTGCCGGCACACGACATCGTCGGCAACGTTGAGCAGGCGAAGCGCTTGCAGGCGTGCGGCTGTGACATTATCCGCACAGCCGTACCGGATACGGAATCTGTGGCACTGATCGCGGCGCTCAAAGAGGCGGTCAGCGTGCCGATCGTTGCGGATATTCACTTCGACTATAAGCTGGCGCTGGAATCTGCCGCCGCCGGCGCGGACAAGATCCGTATCAATCCCGGTAACATCGGCGACGAGGACCGCGTCAAAGCGGTCGCGGATGATTGCCGTCGCCGCGGCATACCGATCCGCATCGGCGTCAACTCCGGATCGTTGGAGAAAGAGATTTTGGCGAAATACGGACACCCGACGCCTGAGGCGATGCGCGACAGCGCGCTGTATCACGCGTCGTTGCTGGAAAAATACGATTTTACCGACATTGTGCTGTCCATCAAATCCTCTGACGTGGAGACGATGATCCGCGCCTATCAGCTCACTGCTGCGGCGTGCGACTATCCGTTGCACCTTGGTGTCACCGAGGCAGGCACCGAGCGTATGGGACTGCTCAAATCGGCGGTGGGTATCGGCTCGTTGCTCACGCAGGGCATCGGGGACACCATTCGCGTGTCGTTGACCGCCGCACCTGAAAAAGAAGTGCTCGCCGGCATCGACCTGTTGAGCGCGCTTGGCATGCGTGGCGACGTGCCGCGCATGGTGTCTTGCCCGACCTGCGGCCGCACCGCGATCGACCTTATTGGTATCGCTTCGCAGGTCGAGGAGCGTTTGCGCGCCGTGCACAAGCCGATCACGGTCGCGGTCATGGGCTGTATCGTCAACGGCCCCGGTGAAGCGCGGGAAGCGGATATCGGCATCGCCGGGGGAAAGGGCCGCGTGGTCATCTTCCGCAAGGGCGAGGTGCTGCGTTCGGTGGACGAGGCCGAGGCGGTTGAAGAATTGATGAAAGAAATTGAACGGCTGTAACGATATTGCTGTTGGAACATAGTAACGGAGGAATCATGGGAGAGAGGACGTTCGGGTCGCTGTTTGGCCCGTATTTGCCGTCGGATGACACCTATGCGGTGCTGGCGGCCGGCGAGATCGAAAATCTGGAGATACACCACGCGAGCCATCGCCTGACGGTGCAGATTTCCTTTGCTGATTTTGTGTCGGCAGAGGCGCTGTTTGCTGCGGAAAAATCGCTGGCCAAAGCCTTCGGCCTGCAAAATGCCGCCATCCATCCTCGTTTCCCGCAGAATGCGCTGACGGCGCAGGTCATGCCGTCGCTCGTTATGTATCTCAAGCGCGAGAACGTTGCGGTCAACGGTACCTTTGACGATGCTGAGTTCTCGCTGGACGGCGATGTGCTCAGCGTGCGATTTGTGCACGGCGGTGTGAATATCCTGCGCACCACTAAGGCGGATGAGCAGTTAAAGGCGCTCGTGTACGCACAATACGGCCGCCGTGTGACCCTGCGTTTTGAGGGCGAAGACGTGCCGCAGAA
>JAFQFY010000068.1 GCA_017398485.1 Clostridia bacterium | reverse complement strand
GTCGGTGCGTTACGGCGCTCGCACAAAAAGACCGTGTCCTCTATGCGCGAGCGCAACAGATCTCCCTTAGAAGTAGAGGCCATTGTTCTCCAATTCGTCAAGCAGATCACCCATCAACCCCACATTATAGGGCGTGATGATAAAGGTGCAGTTCGCCACCTTCTTGATCTGACCGTCATTGGCATAAGCAACACCGCTGAGGAAGTCGAGGATGCGGCGCGCCACATCCTTGTTGGCAGACTCAAGGTTGAGCACAACCGTGCGCTTAGCATTGAGGTGATCGGCAACAGCACTCGCATCGTCAAAACGCTCCGGCTTAACCAACACCACCTGCAGCTGCGCCGTGGCGTGAATGTTCACGACTTTGTTGCCGCGTTTGCCGTTATCGGCAGACGTACGCTCATCGTCACCCTTGCGCATGATACCATCATCCGCGGCATTGTCAAATTCCTCTTCTACATCTTCAGGATCGTTCCAGATCTTTCCGAAAATTCCCATACTATAACCCTCCTGTTAATTATATCGGCGTTCGCCAAATATCGCAGATCCAACACGGACTATCGTGGAACCTTCCAGAATGGCCTCAACAAAATCGCCGGACATTCCCATAGATAATTCCACCATATCTATATTATCTAATTTTTTTGCTCGATTGTCAACAAACAGTTGATACATTTTTGAAAAAATTGCTCTTTTTTCCGCTTCTTTTGTTAAAATTGGCGGAACAGTCATCAATCCTCGCACGCGAATGCCCGGCAAATCATGAATCTGCTCCAACAATTCCTCCAAACGATCGGGCGACACGCCGGACTTTGCCTCTTCCCCACCGATATTTACTTCGACGAGGATCGGGGTGACGATACCACGCTCAACAGACACGCGAGAAACAGCAGACGCCAACCGCTCACTGTCGATCGACTGGATCATATCCACCTGACCGACGATCTGCCGCACCTTGTTGGTCTGCAAATGCCCGATCAAGTGCCTACCGACACCGTCAAGGTGCAAACTATCCTTCTTACCTAAATATTCCTGCACACGATTTTCGCCGATCTGCTTAACGCCGAGCGCGATCGCCTCGTTGATACGATCGGCCGACACCGTCTTGGTCACCGCCAGCAAGCGCACATCCGTCGGCGATCGGCCGCTGTCTGTGCAAGCCTTTGCCATCGCGTCCGAAACGGTGCGTAGGTTATATTCCAGAACGGGATCAATCAATGGTCTTTCCATCGTATAACCCCTTTCCGTTCACAATGATATCGTCGTAGAGATGCAGATAACCCGACTTATCGATCGCTTCGCAGATCACATAGTCTGCAGGCTCGCTGTAAATCTGCTTGATCTTGCGAAAAGACGCCACGTTACCCGAACGCACATAAACGCCTGCCTGCATTTGATCGTCAATAACGATCGCACGCTTAGGTACGCGCAGGCCGGTGTGACGCACCATTAACAACTGTGCGGTTTCCAGACGAATATCGGCGAGATCCTCGGACATATACGCACAGCGAAGCACGATCATCAGTTTTCCGTCGCCGGTCTTGTTGCAAGCCGCGACCGTTACCGGTACCACCTCGTCGGTAACAAAAGTCATGCGCAAGGAAAGCGAACTGCCGACCGACAGCGTGTTATAATAGCTTTCCGGCACGATGCAGGCAAAATACCACTCGTAGCCACCGACGATCTTACCGGCGGCAGACACGGCCGTATCAACCGGCGTCGTGAGAAGTTCATTAAATTTATCCGCCGTAAGCGTCAACGGATCGATCGAGGACAGTAAGGATTCATAGCCATCCACGCTGTCGGCAAAATAGCCGGCGACCGGTGCTTTGACCACCGTCAGCGCCTGATGATACTGTGCCTGTAACGCTTTCTTTTCTTGTTCCAAACGATTTATCTCATTGGAGAAATCGACGGCTTTTCCCGTTATGATCTGCTTCTTGCTTATCAAAGAAAGCAACTCGGTCTTAATGCCGTCCGACAACGTAAACACACCGTCGCTGACGTCACCGATCAGATCCTGCATCGAACTATTCAACTGCGTATCAATGATATCCAACGTCACGTGGTTTGAGGAATCATTTGATTGTAACGTTTTAAGCATTTCAATCCGCGCATCAAGATCCTCTATCTTATCCAACAGCAAGCCATCCTGCTCGGTGGCATAGACGGAGGCAATGACACCGTTTTTGGACACGCGAGTACCGTTTTGCACAGTGTAATAGATGTGACCGTTCGTCGTCATGGGAATAACCGTTTCCGATCGTATAACTAATCCTTCTGTCTCATACGATTCGTATACGCTGTAATTGACCGCCAATTCCGTGTCAACACCCGTGAAAATGCTGCGATAGATCTGATATCCGACGTAGGACAATACGCCCAACACCAGGACAACGGACAAAAGGCGACCGTGCCATGCATTGAAATTTTTCTTATTCATCGCGTCCGTCCTCCTTACAAGCGTTTTCATATTGGTCCATAATTGAATCGACCGCCGACCGAACGTCATCGTGCGTATCCATCCATATTGTGCGCACACCGT
>JAFQFY010000008.1 GCA_017398485.1 Clostridia bacterium | reverse complement strand
ACGATAAACACAGAAACAGCTCCCTGCCGCGCGGCAGGGAGCTGTTTCTGTGTTTATCGTAATTTCGGCAGGCTCGCGGCGGCGACCGACTGGCCGACGCGGCGAGACGATTCGTCCGGAATGTGCAGCTTGATCTTTTGCGCGAGCGTGGGGAATTCCTTGTCCAACACCTCCTGCGCACGCTCGAGAAGGATAACGCCGCCCTCGCCGGAGGTTACGCGTCCCATAATGAGCACGTGGCGGATGTCGTAGAATTCGGCGTAATAGGCGATCGCGTAGCCGAAATACGCTCCGATGGTGTCGTAGATGGCGGCGGCGCGCTCGTCGCCTTGCTCCATAAGGCTCTGCACGACTTTCAGCTTTTCGGCAGGGGACAGTGCCTCGTCGAGTTCGATGCCGGCGGCGGGTGCGAGCTTGATGACGCCGTCCTGTGAGAAATATTTCACGCCGCAACCGACGTCGCCCGACCATTCGTCCTCCATTGCACCCTCGTAATAGTCGACGGGAACGAACGCCAGCTCGTTGAGCCAGCCGGTGATGTTGCCTTGCGCATCGACGTAGCCGCCTGCCTCGGAGGTTCCCATGGCGATGCCGAGTACCGCGTTATCATCGAGGTCCATTGCACCGGCGAGTGCGGTGACGTCGCCGTCGTTAGCGACCTCGACGGGAATGCTTCCGCCGATCTCTTTGGCAACGTCCACGTACATCGTCTTGACCTTGTTTTCGAAGTCCTCGTCGCTGACCTTGATGAAAAGCGAAGCGATTTTAATGAGGTTGTCGACGTAGATGCCGGCGCTGGAAATGCCGATGGCGTCGACGCGCGGCATGTGTGAGGCGGCGGTTTTCATCGCTTCGAGAATTCCCTGATAGTGATAATCGGGGTCGGCGTTGGTCTTGGGAAACCACACGACCTCCTCGGAATAGACGCTCTCGCCGTTGATGACGGCGCTGACCTTACGGTCGCTGCCGCCGGCGTCGAAGCCGATGCGGCAACCGTCCAGATGGCGACCGACCGGTGCGGCGGAGGATTTGTCGGTGGGCGCGTCAGCGAGTGCGCAGATCACGACCTCGAACGGCTTTTCGTAGACGCGCTCCATCATCTTGACGTCGAATTCGCGCGCGCCGCCGACGGCGTAGGCTTCCTTGAGTCTGTCGCCGACCGAGTCGCAACCGGCAATGACGATCTTGTAGCCGCCGCTGGCCCACAGCAGTGTCTTGGTCAGGCGCTCGATGAATCGGTAGTTTTCCTCATCGTGACCGCTTCCCTCGGGAAAAACGCGCGTTTTGTACGTGGTGGTGTAGTCGTTGTTGCGCACGACGGCGATGATGACATCCTGCCCGTTCTCTTTGGTCGCCTCGCGCATAGCGCGGCAGACGAGGGCAAGCGGCTGATAGTTCTTGTCGAGCTTGGCTTCTACTTTAAGCTTCATATAGCACTTTTCCTCCTATGATGGTTTTGTGCACGTCGAATTGATCGTTTGTGATAATGATATCTGCGTCTTTACCGACCTCGAGCGAGCCTTTACGATCGTCGATGCCGAGCACGGTCGCCGGATTGAGTGATGCGCAGTTGACGCATTCGGTCAGCGGAATGTTGGAGTTGATATAGACGTTCCAAACGCCTTTGTTAAGAGGTAATACGCTGCCGGCGATGGTACCGTCTTCTAAACGGCAGAGGGTGTCACGGTAGATAATTTTCGTGCCGCCGAGGGTATATTCACCAAACGGCAGACCGCCGGCCGGCAGGCAGTCGGTGATGATACAGAGCTTTCTGCCTTTGAGTTTCCACAGCATGTTGTACAGTGCTTTGTCGACGTGGTAGGTGTCTGCAATCAGTTCGCAACTGACGTCTGCGTTGAGTGCGGCGGTGACGACGCCGGGCGCGCGGTGGGTGAGCACCGACATGCCGTTAAAGAGGTGGGTTACGTGTTTGACGCCTGCCTCGGTGGCAGCCATCGCGGTGTCGTAGTCGGCGTTGGTGTGTCCCATGGACACGACCACGTCAGTGTGGCGGCAGATCGCGCGTATGGCATCGAATGTCTCGGTGTCGCATTCGGGCGCGAGGGTGATGATGCGGATGATATCGGAATACTCCTTGACGAATGCGGCGTCCGGCGGCAGGATGTCCTCAGCGCGCTGGGCACCTTTTTTGGCGGCGCTGATGAATGGGCCCTCCGCATGACAACCGAGGATGGCGCTACCTTGCCAAGTCTTGCTTTCCTCTTTGAGTGCGCGACAAGTGTCGAGCGCGCGGCGAATAATGGGCATTTCCACCGTCATGGTGGTGGGGAGGAAGCCGGTCACACCGTTTTTGAGCAGACCGCTTGCCATTATGCGGATGCTTTGTGCGTCGCCGTCGCACACATCCTTGCCGAGATAGCCGTGTATGTGCAGGTCGATCAGACCGGGTGCCACGAAGCCGCCCTCGGCGTCAATGACCTCGGCGCTGCATGGGAGCTTGTCGGTGGGCACGATCCCCTCGATGACCGACGAGTAGAGCAGGGCGTATCCCTCGACGATACGGTCTTTAAGGATGATTTTTCCGTTAACAATCGCTTTCACTGCATTCACCCCGTGGCACGTGATGGCACTATTTTAGCAGATAAGAACGTAAAATACAATAGGTTTAACGAAATATAGCCAATTTCTATTTACATTTATCGTAAATCGAAGTTTACAATACAGATCAAAGAGAGAGCGCCGCCTTGTTTAAGACAGCGCTCTTACAAATCATTCTATAAAATTTTTGATCGCGTTCCAGGAGCCGATCAGTTTTTGCACGCTCCAACCGGCGTTGGCAGGGGAGGTTGACGGCAAACAGATCGCATTTTTACCGATATTGTCGCGAATATACTTGATATAATACCGTTCGGCGGTTTTTCCGTTAACGAAGATCTGCTGTATGTCAGCACTGTTCAGTATTTCGCTCAAGTCGTTGGGAATGACGTTTTTGATCGAGCTGTCCGAACTGCCGTTAATGTCGCAGGAAGCGATCACATCCCATAGGGCGATGTGATTTGCGTGCAAAAAGGCAGTTTTTTCCTCGATGGTTGTCGGCGCGTCGGCACCCACAACGGCGGAGATCACGGTCCAAAAACGGTTTTGCGGATGGCCGTAGAAAAACAACTGTTCGCGAGATTTCACGGAAGGGAAACTGCCGAGGATCAGGATTTTTGAATGTTCATCGTATAACGGCGCTATGGGGTGCAGTGGCATAACGATCGATCCTTTTACAAGTTTTCAACATTTCATAATATGGAGTGTTCTCGCGGCTCACTGCCCCAAAAAAGAATGAACACTACCTTGCGGCAGTGTTCATTCTTTTGCGAAAGACTACCTAAAGGAGCAGAAATGGGGGTAAAAAAGCCCAAAAGTAATGTGCCTGTCCTGTTAGACAAATTGGAATTTGTCAATATTTAATCAGATAATAAATTACATATCCCCAACTCATCAAACCGTGAATAATTGCCCACCCAATTGAGTGCCACTGTGTATAACTGATAACAATCGCAAGAGCACTGCCGAATGATATTCCCGTTTTTACTGTTTTACTCGCTTCTATTTGAGATTTTTTATGGTTTTCTAATTGTTCTATTTTATATGATAATAATGCCATATCTTCTTCATAAGACGATTTATTGGCATCTGGTTCTTTTTCTTTACCAGCAATCAGTTCGCTAACTGAAATATTTAGCACCTGACATAATAGTTCTACAACAGAATAATCGGGCATAGTTTTTCCAGTTTCCCACTTTGAGACAGTCTTATTGGATACCCCTATTTTTTCTGCAAGTTGTTCTTGGGTTAGATTTTTTTCTCTTCGTTTTGATGCAATAAATAGACCAACATCGTATTGATTCATTGTTGTCGACCTCCTTTCACCGACAAGTATACTTTTTTACTACGAATTGTAAATCCCTCGAACGGCGAATCTGGATTGAATATGTCAAATTCTTATTTATTGAACAGATTATATCACGCGTTGTTGCGCTTTTCAATGATATATCGCTGACGCGATATGATATGCGGCGTTGCCGTATGATATACTTGCCTGCGGCAAGCATGATATAATATCCGTTCCTCATATGCCGAAGGCATATATCATCTCACGAAGTGCGATATCATACCGAAGGTATATCACCCGTTCCTGCAGGAACGGATATCATTGTAAAAAACCTCTTTTGTCTGGTAGACAAAAGAGGTTTTTT
>JAFQFY010000067.1 GCA_017398485.1 Clostridia bacterium | reverse complement strand
GCCGTTATGGTATGTGACACCTATTGCTATGTATCCGTATTCTGCACCGCCGACATAACTCCAATGGGACGAGCTGTTACGGGCTAAACGAGCAAGGCGTTTCGCCACTGCATCAATCGTTCCGCCAAAATCGGTTTTTGCGATTGCCTCACGAGCATTTGCTGTATAATACGGCTCTCCGGTCATTCCATAAAGGGAAGGATCTACATATTCTCCGTATTTCAACTGTGTCGCGGCTTCACGCTCGTCATGAACGTCGTGTGCAAAGTTTGATACAAGCTGTTTACTGCGATATTCTGCATATTGAGTCAGTCCAGAAAGTACCTTGGCAGACTGAACACCTTGTTCTGCTCGGTACTCATTGATATACACCACCATCTTCTCAGCGATCTTCTTTACATCATCTTCAGAAGCTTTGACTTCTTCCGGTTCGGGGGGCGTTTTGGTTGTCTCCGTACTTTCAGTGGTTTCGGGCTTCTTATCGGTTATATCAGGTACAGTTGATGTTGTGCTTGACGGCTTTGAAGAAGTTACGGATTGCGCCGGCTCCTTGTTATCTGTTTGAGGCGTGCTTTCCGTTTTTTGAGGTGCGGTTTCTGTGCTGACAGGTTTTGATGTTTCTACATTGGCATCAGTGCTCCTTTCATCATCGGTTGGGGCTAACCCCTTACTTTGTGTATCTGTCTGTGATGTTTCTGTTTGTTCTTGCTGGCTTTGGGTAGTACCGATCGTTTCACTAACACTGCTTTCATTCAAGTGGTTTTCTGAGGAACAACCGGACACCGCCAACATAAGCACAACAAGAAATATAATAAAAATTCGTTTCATGTTCTCACCACATTTCTGTGCTATGCTAAACTTGGTGCAACGGGTGCACTAGGTTAAGCCTGTGTAATGGAAGTACGATATGTCTTTAGAAATTCAATGAATAATCGCTCGACCTCTTTACTGTCAGGGAGGATATCCGCATACTCCTTTAGACTATCGCCACTTATTGTAATTGAGGATATTTGCGGTTTTATCGGCTTTCTGAAAAGCGCCTTTAAGCTGTCAATATTAACAGCACCGCATTCATCCAACACTTTTAATTCTTTAATTTGCGATTGTTTAATTTTTTCTCCCGCCAAAATGATTTCAGAATACAAAAGATTTTGTGTTTCGGTTGTTAAATATGAAATTGCAACACCGTTTTTAAAACCAAGTCTGCCATCATCGACCATATCTATGAGGGGGAGGATAAGATATGTCAGCCTTATGAGATACGCTACTGTTCGGCGACTATCGTTATTGTCTTTGCCGACCTCACTTAACACATCTAGTTTCTTACCGCCTTCGATATCTGTTCGTTTGCCTTGACTACGTTGGAGATCCACACGCATTTTATATGCATAAGCTTTTTCACTGTAACTGAGATGTGGGCGTTGCTCAAGGTTGGTATCGAGCATTATCATAGCGGCGCCGATATCGTCTATATCTGCTCTAATAATGGCTGGAATATCTGCCTTGCCACAAATACGGGATGCTCTTGCTCGGTTTCTTCCTGCAAGTATTTGATATTTGCCATCTTCAAGCGGACGAACGATAATCGGGTTGATAACTCCGTTTTCCTTAATGCTTTTTGATAGCGATTCGAGGCTTTCTTGACTGTGAGCCTTGAAGGGCTGCGGTCTGCCCGTAATACTTTCAAAAGCATCATCGGAATACTCAACGAGTTTTTCTAATGGAATTATCGTTATTTTTGCGGAGTCATTGGGACTTCGAGCAGAGGACACGATTTCGTCAAAGTCGTTTTCCGAGTCTGTCGAAACATTGCTTAACTGTTGTCGCCGTGCCTCTAAGTCTGTTTTTTTCACTTGAACATCACCTCCATCGCTATCTTAGCGTAGGAACGTGCAGCGTCATTCTTCGGCGCATATTCGTGAATGGAAAGACCAAACTCCGGCGCCTCTGCAACGCCGATGGAATACTTGATATGTTCATCAAATATATGCATTCGGTTTCCGTATCCGTCTTTTACAACATCACGGATGTTTCGGCAACAGTTGGTATTATTTTGGAACTTGGTAAGCAAGATTCCATCAACCTTCAGATCGGGGTTAAGGTGTCGCTGAACCGTTCCTATAAGCTTCTCAACTTGATCAAGTCCTTCAAGCCCCAGTGGATGTGCTTCTACAGGGATAATTACGCTATCGGATACAGCAAGTGCATTAATCGCAAATAAGTCGCATCCGGGATGGCAATCAATGAAGATATAATCATACTCATTTTTGATGTGTTTCAATATACCTTTCAATATGTACTCTCTGCAGGTTGCAGTGGGGAGGACCTTGTCAAGCAAGGATAACTTTGCCGTCGATGGAAGAACATCAACGGTTGTTGACTTCACAATGGCATTGTGTATCATTTCGTTCATCTCATCATCTGAACAATCATCCATTGCGGCATTGAACAGATCATAAACCGTAGGCTTGTCTTTGAGATGCCCAGGGAAGATTCCGAAATGTTTTGATAGGTTATGTTGGTAATCCAAATCTACAGCGAGAACTCGCTTGCCTTGGGTATGGATATATGAGCTGATGTTGACAGCAGTTGTGGTCTTGCCAACACCGCCTTTACATGATATAATGGATGTAATCTTAGACATGATTTTCACCTCGTAATTATTGTTTTAATTCGTGGTGTAAAATCTGTTTCGGCGTATTTTTTTGGTTGGTTTCGTGTACTTTTATAGGGGAAATGTACTGTTTTTGACTGCGAGAAACCCAGTGTTTATGCGGGTTTGAGAAAAAATCCTATAAGAGCACCCCGACCAACTTGAAAAGGATGGGCTAATGCCCATCCTTTTCAAGTTGATTGCAGACATTACGCGATGAAGGACCTCACAAATCCGCAGGATTTGTTTGGGTTTTGCGCTTGTAGAAAGTGGAGAAGGCAGAAACTTGGCGCAAAACGAGGTTCAGAATCCTGTCATCTCGCACCAAAAAGCAGGGGTAGGCATTCGCCTACCCCTGCTTTGTTTCGTTTATACCAACGGTTCGTCGGACGTGTATTTGAGAACGGAAAGAACGTTGCCGAAGGGATCGGTCATTTCTTGCGCCGTGAAGCGCTGCGGATAAATCACGTAAACCGCTGCGGTAAGATCGTAAATGGCGCAGTCAACCTCATGCCGTTCGTTCGAAAGCGTCACGGCGCGCGCAACGATGCGCGCAAACAGATCGTCGGACGCGACTTTCAGTTTATTAAAATCGCATTGAGGACAATCGGGCGTATCCAGCGTCACGGCGACATGCGGATATTTTACGCAGGCGGCAAATGCGTCGGGATCCATGCCGTGATTAAATTCGTAGTCGCCGTAATTCGGAGGCATGGCGATGTTACCGCACATGAATATCAGTTGTCCCACCGTCTTACGCCTTAAAATATCCAGCGTCACGGTGCAGGGCCCCAGACTCAAAATGATATAATCCTTGTCGACCCCGTCAAGCCAATCCTCGTAGTGCAGTTCGTCGCCGACGTAGCAATGGTCTTGCGGCAGGATGTCGCCCATGCCGTCGTTGCCGTGAATATCGGTGAGGAAATCTTCCGGCTGCGGAAGACTTGCCGTGTCGACCAGACGGACGTTGTCGGGCACGCAGGGGATATTTGACAGCAGGCGTTTGGCGTTGTCGTGTGCGACTGCGCGCGGCACGTTTCCGCCGATGGGGAGAATGTCGACAGTCTCAAATCGCTCGGCAAACTTCAACAAATACAGGGTCGCAGCGGCGTCGTCGACGCCGTAATCACAAAGTAATGCTATTTTCATCTGTTTGTACCTCGATCAGATTGGATTCAACAAGCGCCTCTTTGGTTTTGTTAAAGATCATGGTTCTCGCGTTGCTTCTCTTCTGCCACTGCTCGAACTTGTCTTTCACCTCGGCGGCGATGCGATTTCGTTCGCTTTCGCTGTCTACGAATTGATATTGCTCCGCAAGGGCAAGCGTATATTCCTGCGTCACGTAATCGCTGGCGATGGTTTTCGTTTTGCGCTTTGCCAAGAAGAACTCGTACAGTTGCTTACGATAGTCGAAGGTTATGGCGGTATAGTGACGGTATTCTTCAAGATCTTTGCCTTTTTTGTTGATATTGTAAAGCTTTTTGTGGATCTGCGCAATGTTGCGGTTGGTGTAGGAGCGATACAACAGCGCAAAATTCGTGTCACCGGGATGGTCTGCGAGCAGTTTGTTGATAAGCTCGTTGCACTCGTTGCAAATCGTGAGTGCCGTATACAGCGGCTCGAGCTTTTCGTTATCCGGCAGGCCTTCGGCGTACATTTCGTACGCGAGCTCGAGTTTGTCCTTGCGCATGATCTCACACCAGGTCGCAAGCGAAGGGTCGCTGATATTCTTTTCGTATAAGATCGACAACGTGTCCTTTACACCGCCTTTGCCGAGGAAATCGGCTTCCGACAGGCTTTTCGTCAGGCGCTCGGTCTTTGAGAACACCGAGAGCATGGCGCGCACGGCGGAGAGGATGCTTTCGGTCTGCGTGATGTTTTGATACAGTTTATGTTCCAGAACGTAATCTATGCGTAACGAAAGCTTTTCGGTCTCGTCCGAGAAGGTTGCGGCCTGCAAGCCGTACAGCAGCGGCTTTTCAAAGAGGGTCATGTTATCGGTGGTGTAAATGTCGTCGCTGTATTCGTCCCAATAGTCGAGGTAATCGAGCTTGTCCTTGTTTTCGGAGAAGCGGTCTTTGAGGTGAATGAGCGAAACGAACAGCACGAAGAATACCATGACGGTGTTAAAAGCGTCTTTGAGGCAGTCGAAGAAGGCCGCCCAGGAGAAATTCAACGCACACGAAATGAACGCGCAAAGAATGGCCAAAAGGCCGAAAACGGCGTGTCCTATAACGCTTGAGTCGATATGCTTGGAATACTCTCGGATAGAAGAAAAGAAGCGCTTTATCAATGGTATCACTCCTTGGATTTGACAGCCTTTGCCTCCCGGCGTCTTTATTTATGATAATACAAGTCTTTTATAGATAAGTCAAGTTTTTTCTCCGCCTTTTTGCGTGGGCGAGCGCGGTAAAAACGAATAAAAAAGCGCCCTTGTGCCGACGGCACAAGGGCGCTTTTGCTGTTTACAGATCGAGTTTGAGGTCGCCGTCCTTGATCCAGCCGAGACGGCGGCAGGGGATGCCGATAAGCCAGGTCAGCAGAGCGGGAAGGACGATGCAGACGAGCGCGAGACCGATCCAGTCCATCGCCGAGGGGGTGATGGCGGCGGCGCCGTTGGTAGGGTCGAACCAGCCGGTGATGACGCCGATGGGACCGCACAGGCCGCAGGTGCCCATGCCGGAGTTGATCGGCGCGCCGTTCATGCGCAGACCGAACACGCAGGTGGCGATGGGGCCCGTGACGGCGCTCGCGAGGGTGGCCGGGATCCAGATGCGCGGATTGCGCACGATGTTGCCCATTTGCAGCATCGAGGTGCCGAGACCCTGTGCAACCAGACCGCCCCATTTGTTTTCACGGAAGCTAAGCACTGCAAAGCCGACCATCTGCGCACAGCAGCCGGCGACCGCAGCGCCGCCGGCAAGGCCGGTCAGACCCAGCACCGCGCAGATCGCGGCGGAGCTGATCGGCAGCGTCAGCGCGATGCCTACCAGCACCGACACGACGATGCCCATGAGGAAGGGTTGCAGGTCGGTCGCCCACATAATGAGGTCGCCCACCCAGCCGGCGGCGGTGCCGATCGGTGCGGCGATGAGGGCGGCGAGGCCCACGCCCGAGAAGATGGTCACGAGCGGCGTGACGAGAATGTCGATCTTGGTTTCCTTGGACACCACCTTGCCGAGTTCGGCGGCAACGATGGCAATGACAAGCACGGCGAGCGGTCCGCCGGCACCTCCCAGGCTGTTCGCCGCCCAGCCGACGGCGGTGAGACTGAACAGAACGAGCGGAGGACACTGCAAGGCGTAGCCGATCGCGATCGCCATGGCAGGACCGGCCATCTGTGAGGCGTAACCGCCCACCTGCGAGAACACCTCGACGCCGCTGACCGAGCCGACGGTGTTGAGGATCGTGCCGATGAGCAACGAGCAGAACAAGCCCTGTGCCATCGCCCCGAGCGCGTCGATGCCGTACCGACGCAGGGTGATGACGATGTTTTTACGCTGTAAGAACGCGCGCAATTTTGCCATTTTCATCATTCCCTTTCGTTTCCTTTTTTGGTATTTTATCACTTTACAACGACGAATGCAACCAACAGAATGACGGAAATTTTGCCGTTGCGCGACGCAAAATAATAGATATTGAATAATTTGCGCCGTGCAAAACGAACGGGAGAGGGCGCCGCCCTCTCCCGTGTCAGGTCAATCGAGTTCTTTTTTGCCGGTATACAGTTCGTAGTACCGTCCCTTTTGTTCGAGCAGTTGCTCGTGATTGCCGCGCTCGATGATCTCTCCCTGTTCGAGCACGAGTATCGCGTCGGCGTTGCGCACCGTCGACAGGCGGTGAGCGATAACGAGGGTGGTGCGGTTTTGCATTAGGCGCGACAGGCCCACTTCGATGTGCCGCTCAGTGCGCGTGTCGACCGAGCTTGTCGCTTCGTCGAGCACCAGGATCGGCGCGTGGCTGATGGCGGCGCGCGCAATGTTGAGCAGCTGACGCTGCCCTTGCGACAGGTTGGCGCCGTCGCCGTCCAGGCGCGTGTTGTAGCCGTCCTGCAACCGCATGATGAAGGAGTGTGCGCTGGCGGTCTTGGCGGCGGCAACCACCTCCTCATCGGTGGCGTCGGGACGCCCGTAGCGGATGTTCTCCATCACCGTGTCGGAGAACAGGTGGGTGTCCTGCAACACCATGGCGATGTTGCGGCGCAGGTCGTCGCGCCGATAGTCGCGCACGTCCACGCCGTCGATGGTGATGCTCCCCTCCCGTATATCGTAAAAGCGGCTGAGCAGGTTGGTGACGGTGGTCTTGCCGGCGCCCGTCGAGCCGACGAACGCGATCTTCTGTCCCGGATGGGCGTACAGCGAGATGTTTTTAAGCACGACCTTATCGGGTGTGTAGCCGAAGGTGACGTTTTTGAATTCTACGTCTCCGCGCATGCCGTCGGCGGTCTTGGCGTCAGGCGCGTCGGGCGCCTCGGGGTCGGCGTCCATTACCTGGAACACGCGCTCGGCACCGGCGAGGGCGGCGAAGATGACGGTGGTCTGCTGGGAGAGCGTGCTGATGGGCATGGAGAACTGGCGCGAGTAGGAGGCGAACACCGTCAGTGCGCCGGGCGTCAGGCCGGCGGTGCACATGAGCACGCCGCCGATGCCGACCGTAACGCCGTAGCTGATCATGCTGATGTTATGGGTGATAGGGCCCATCACGCCGCCCCAGAATTGCGCCTTAAATTGCTTGTCGCGCATGTCGTCGTTGAGCAGGCGGAATTCGTCGGTGCATTCGTCCTCGTGGTTGAACACCTTGACCACTTTTTGACCGGTGACCGTCTCTTCAATATAGCCGTTGACCGCGCCGAGCGCCGCCTGTTGTCCTTTGTAATACTTGCGCGAGCGACCGGCGACGGCGGTGACGCCCTTGACGAGAAGCGGCACGAACACCACGGTTACGAGGGTGAGGATCCAGTTGGTCGTGAGCATGAAGGTCAGCGTGCCGACGAGGGTCACCGCACCGCTGACGATGGATGTCAGGGAGTTGTTGAGCATCATGTCAACGTTGTCGATGTCGTTGGTGAAGCGGGACATCACCTCGCCCGTCGGATGCGAGTCAAAGTATTGGACGGGCAACTTTTGCAGACGTGCGAACAGATCGTTGCGGATGCGCTCGGTGATGCCCTGCGATACGGTGAGCATCAAGCGGCTTTGCAGATAGGTGGTGACGATGCCGATCAGATAGATGGCGCCGAGCACGAGAAGCGCGGTGAGCACGTAGTTCATCACCTCTCCCTGTCCGAAATCGCCTGCAGCGGTGAGCGCGGCGATGAAGCGGTCTGCTACGCGCTCGGCGGCAGACATCTCCACCGCGGCGTTCGGCAGAACGGCGAGGGTGAGTTTGTTGATGATGGGTGCGAGCAGGTAGGCGCCGACCAGCGAGGTGACGGTGCTTGCGAGCATACACAGCAGCACGCCGATAAAGCGCAGGGTATAGGGACGCATATAGCGGATCAGCCGCGATACGGTCGCCTTGGTATTTTTCGGTTTGCCGGACATGCCGGCGGCGCGCGGTCCGCCGTGACCGCCGCCAGGGCGTCCCATCGGCGGCATGTTCGGTTTGTGCGCAGCGGCGGCGCTGTTGTAATGGCGTTGGAGCTGTTCGAGGGTGCGAGCCATGTTACATCGCCTCCTTTTCGGTCTGCGAATAGAAGATCTCGCGGTATTCCTCGTTATCCGCGAGCAGTTGCTCGTGGGTGCCGATGCCGGTGATGCGTCCGTCGTCCATGACCACGATCATGTCTGCCTCGCGCACCGAGGAGATGCGCTGTGCGATGATGATCTTGGTGGAGCCGCCGAGTTCCTCGCGGAACGCGCGGCGGATGAGCGCCTCGGTGGCGGTGTCGACGGCGCTGGTGGAGTCGTCGAGGATGAGGATCTTCGGCTTTTTGAGCAGTGCGCGCGCAATGCACAGGCGTTGCTTCTGACCGCCCGATACGTTCACACCGCCCTGTTCGAGCAGGGTGTCGTAGCCGTCGGAGAAGGCGTTGATGAACTTATCCGCCTGCGCGTAGGCGGCGGCTTGGCGGATCGCGTCGTCGTCGGCGGCTTGGTCGCCCCAACGTAGGTTTTCCGCGATGCTGCCGGAGAAAAGGGTGTTCTTCTGCAACACCATGCCGACGCCGTCGCGCAGATTTGTCAGCGAATAGTCGCGCACGCTCACCCCGTCGACCAGTACCTCGCCCTCGTCGGCGTCGTACAGGCGTGGGATCATGGACACCAGCGTGGTCTTGCCGCAACCGGTCGAGCCGATGATGCCGACGGTGGCGCCGGCAGGAATGGTCAGGCTGACGTTTGTCAGGACACTGTCCTCGCTGTTTTTGTAATAGCGGAAGGTGACGTTTTTAAATTCGATGCGTCCTTCGCGCACCGGCAGATCGGGCTGTGCGGCATCGGCGTCGGTCAGATCCAGCGGCTCGTCCATTACCTCGCGAATACGCTTGGCAGACGCCATGGCGCGTGAGGAGTTCATCAGCAGCATGGTCACCATCATGAGGGAGGAGAGGATCTGGGTGACGTAGGTGAGGAACGCCGACAGGTCGCCGATGGGCATGCTGCCGGCGAGCGCAAACCGACCGCCCAGCAGAATGACCGCCAGCACGGTGAGATTCATAAACAGTGTCATCACCGGGTGCATGAAGATCATCACCTTCATGGCAGACATACCGGTGTCTTTGAGGTCGCGGTTGGCGGTCTCAAACTTTTCGGTCTCGAAATCCTGCCGCACGAAGGACTTGATGACGCGCACGTTGGTGATGTTTTCCTGCACGGTGGAGTTGAGGGTGTCCAGCTTTTTCTGCTTGCGCGTAAAGCGCGGAAAGCTGACCTTAATAATGATGCCGATGACCGCAAGCAGCGCCGGCACGCTGACCGCAAACACCACCGACAGCGGCGGATTGATGAGGATCGCCATGATCAGTGCCGAGATCATCATGCCGGGTGAGCGCAACGCCATGCGCAACAGCATATTGACGAAGTTTTGCAGTTGGGTGACGTCGTTGGTCAGACGCGTGACCAGCGAGCCCGTGGAGAATTTATCAATGTTGGCAAAGGAGTATTGCTGTATGCGCGCATACACGTCCTCGCGCAGGTCGGCGGCGAAGTTGACCGATGCCTTGGCACCGAAATAGGCACCGCCGACACCGCCGATCATCATCAGGGCGGCGGTGAGGATCATCAGTCCCATCACGCTGAGGCTGGACGCGACGGTGAGGGTGCCGTCGTTGGCGTTGTTGATGATGACCGACAACAGCTTCGGCATCACGACCTCGCCGATGACCTCCACGATCATGCACAGGGGACCGAGGATAAAAAAGGGTAGATAAGGTTTTACGTATTTGTACCATCGATTCATGTCGTTTCCTCCATTGCGGCGCAGGTGTTTTGCAGGTTGGCGGTCATCTTGGTAAGCAGCTTGTCGAGTGTGGCCAGCTCCCCGTCGGTCAGCCCGTTGTACACGTGCGCGATCATGAAATCGCGACCGCGCGCGCAGGCGGCGTCCATCGCTTCACCCTCGGCGGTGAGATGCAGGCGGCTTTCACGCCCCTGCTTTTCGCGTCGCACGAGCCCGGCGGCTTCAAGGCGTTTGACCGACACCGCGACGGAAGCGGGGGAGATGTCCATGGCCGCGGCAAGTTCCTTTTGCGTCATGCCGGGACGGCGCCGCAGATGAAACAGCATGTGCGGATGCCCGTTAAACATGCCGATGCTGTGAAAATAGCGCCGCATCGTTGCGTGATGGGTGCGGATGAAGCCCATCAGCCGCCCTTCAACCGCGGCGGCGGTGATCTTGTCGTCCATATAACGCCTCCTTTGTTCGTCTACGGTAAATTGTACCAAAAACACGGGCGGTTGGCTATCCGCAAAACGCTGAAAAGTTAAACGTTTAACTATAAATTTTTGCCGAATTTGTGCATGGAGGATTTGCGCCATATTTTTTATGCATAATAAAATCAGATGAAAATAAAACAGATTTGTATATTACGAAAAAATTGAAAAAATTTTAACGGATTTATTGAAAAATGTCGCTATATGCGCTATAATATTGTGGTGTTTTCAGAGTACAAGCGTTTTCACTCGAAAACGTTTACCAGAAAGGGATGTATGTATGGAAAAGAATGAACGCAGAGTCGGTACGGTGTCGAGAGGTATCCGTTGCCCGATCATCCGTCAGGGCGACGACCTTGCCGCCATCGTGGCGAACAGCGTGGTTGAGGCCGCGCAGATCGAGGGTTTCCCGATCCAAGACCGCGACGTGATCTCCGTGACCGAGTCCATCGTGGCTCGCGCGCAGGGCAACTACGCGACGGTGGACGCGATCGCCGCCGACGTCAAGGCGAAGCTGGGCGGCGGCACGGTGGGTGTCATTTTCCCGATCCTGTCGCGTAACCGCTTTGCCATCTGCTTGAAGGGCATCGCCAAGGGCGCCGAGAAGATCGTGCTGATGCTCAGCTATCCCTCCGACGAGGTGGGTAACTCTCTGGCGACCTACGACCTTATCGACGCGGCCGGCATCAACCCCTATTCCGACGTGCTGACGCTGGAGCGTTATCGCGAGGTGTTCGGCGTGCAGAAGCTGGAGTTCACCGGCGTTGACTACGTCCAGTATTACGCCGACCTGATCAAGGAGTGCGGCGCCGAGGTAGAGATCATCTTCGCCAACCAGCCCAAGGCGATCCTTGACTATACCGACTGCGTGCTCACCTGCGATATCCACACGCGTGAGCGTACCAAGCGTCTGCTCAAAGCGGCCGGCGCCAAGGTGGTGTGCGGTTTGGACGATATTCTCACCGCGCCGGTCAATGGCAGCGGCTGCAACGAGAAATACGGTCTGCTCGGCTCCAATAAGGCGACCGAGGAGACCATCAAGCTGTTCCCGCGTGACTGTCAGGATCTGGTGCTCGACATTCAGAAGAAGGTGTTCGACGCCACCGGTAAGCACGTTGAGGTGATGGTCTACGGCGACGGCGCCTTCAAGGATCCTAAGGGTAAGATCTGGGAACTGGCGGATCCGGTCGTGTCACCGGCGTTTACCGACGGCCTCGTCGGCACGCCCAACGAGCTGAAACTGAAATATCTCGCAGACAACGACTTTGCCAACCTGTCGGGCGAGGCGCTCAAGGCCGCGATCTCCGAGAGCATCCGTCAGAAGGACGGTCAGCTCGTCGGCAATATGGCGGCACAGGGCACAACGCCGCGTCAGCTGACCGACCTGATCGGCTCGCTGTGCGACTTGACCAGCGGCTCGGGCGACAAGGGCACGCCGGTTGTGCTCGTGCAGGGCTATTTCGACAACTACACCAACGGTTGATAACAGGAAAGGGGAAATATCTATGGATTCCAACGTCCGTCCCGAATCTATGAAGCGTATCACCACCATTGAGCAGGCGAAAGCCTTTATCGACGAGCAGGTCGCGGCGGTTCGCGCCCAGGTCGGCGATAAAAAGGTGCTGCTCGCCCTGTCGGGCGGTGTGGACAGCTCGGTTGTCGCCGCGTTGCTCATCAAAGCCATCGGCAAACAGCTCGTGTGTGTGCACGTCAACCACGGTCTGATGCGCAAGGGTGAGAGCGAGCAGGTCATCGAGGTGTTCGGCAAGGCGCTGGACGCCAACCTCGTCTACGTCGACGCGACCGACCGTTTCCTCGATCTGCTGGCAGGCGTCAGCGATCCCGAGCAGAAGCGCAAGATCATCGGCGGCGAGTTCATCAAGGTGTTTGACGAGGAGGCGGCGAAGCTCGAGGGCATTTCCTTCCTCGCACAGGGCACCATCTACCCCGATATTCTGGAGAGCAAGGGCGTGAAAGCGCACCACAATGTCGG
>JAFQFY010000066.1 GCA_017398485.1 Clostridia bacterium | reverse complement strand
TACAACAACTACTACAACTACCACTACGACTACGACAACCGCAAGTCGACCGTCCACGACCGTGACGCCGGTCAACGGCAAGGTGTTACTTGACGTCCCGATTCTCCATCAGTTCCCCGAATACCCCACCGGCTGTGAATCGGTTGCGGCGGTGATGGCCCTGCGTTACGTCGGAGAAAACACCTCGGTTGCCAATTTCATCGACAACCATCTGCCATGCAGCCAGAACTTCTACTGGCAGGACGGCAAGTTCTACGGTCCCGATCCCAACGAATATTTCCTGGGAAATCCGCGAACCTCCAATAGCTACGGCTGTATGGCGGCGGTCATTCAGAAAGCCCTCAAAAGCTACTTTGGTTCCGATAAACGCGTCATCAACACCACGGGCGAATCGCTGGATGAACTCTGCTCGACGTATATCGACAACGGGCTTCCCGTACTCGTATGGGCAAGCATCGGCATGATCCCCATCACCAAAGGCCAAGGCTGGGAGTTGCCCGACGGAACTATGTTCTATTGGCCGTCCAACGAGCATTGCTTGCTGCTCGTCGGCTACGACGAAAACCGTTTCTACTTTAACGATCCGTACAGAGGGCGCGTCATCAGCTATGCGAAGTCCGTCACCAGAACGCGCTATGCACAAATGGATATGCAGTCCTTGGTCATCACTCGATAATAAAAAAACCGCTGTCCCGACGGGACAGCGGTTTTTTATTAAAGCAAGATCATCCGGCGCTGCGGCACCAGTTAAAAGAAGGTCATCCGGCGCTGCGGCACCAGTTAAAAGAAGGTCATCTGGCTGGTTTCGGGTAAACCGTTAAGCACACCGAGATCGCGCAAGGACTGCACCACCGCCTTGGTGATGCCGGTGCGGTTTTGCAGATCGTCGCAAGAGATGAACGGGTCGTTCACATCCGCCTGCTCGAACAAGCTCTTCGCCGCCGCTTCACCCAGACCCGACACCGCACTGAACGGCAAACGGATCTTATTGTCCTCGATGGTGAACTTGTACCAATGTGACTTGTACAGATCGACCGGTAGGAACTCGACGCCGCGCAGCATCGCCTCAAAGATGACGTGTAACGCTTCCGCCATGTTCTGTTCCTTGGCGCTGGCTTCCTTGCCGCGCGCGCGGATATCCTCCATGAGAGACTTGACGCGATCAATACCCTCCTGCACCGGAGCCGCGTCAAAGTCTTCACCGCGGCCGGTGAAATACGCCGCATAATACGCGGTGGGATGATGCACCTTATACCACGCCACGCGCAAAGCCGCGATAACGTACGCCGCGGCGTGTGCCTTCGGGAACATGTACTTGATCTTCATGCAGGAATCAATGTACCACTCCGGCACGTTATGCTCGCGCATCGCCGCCAAATGCTCCTCGGTGAGCAGTTTGGTCGCCTTGCCCTTACGCACGATCTCCATGATCTTAAACGCCATCTTCGGCGGCAGACCTGCGTGCATCAGGTACACCATGATGCTGTCGCGCGTACCGATAACGTTACTGATGGTGCAGGTGCCGGCGCGAATGAGATCCTGCGCGTTGCCCAACCACACGTCCGTGCCGTGCGACAGACCCGAGATCTGCAACAGGTCGGCAAAGCACTTCGGCTTACAGTCAAGCAGCATCTGACGCGTAAAGCCGGTGCCCATCTCCGGCACCGACAGCGTACCCGTCTCACATCCGAGCTGTTCCACCGTCAGACCGAGCGCCTTGGGCGAGGTGAACAGGCTGTACACCTCCGGATCGGACATGTCCACATCCATGACGGGAATACCGGTGTATTCTTCCAGGTACTTGTAGATCGTCGGAATGACGTGGCCGAGGTTATCCAGTTTCAAGATCGTGTCGTGGATCGAACGGAAATCGAAGTGGGTGGTGATATTATCCGAATCCGCCTTGTCTGCCGGGTGCTGTACCGGACAGAAGTCCTCGATCTCATACTCGTCCGGCACGACCACCATGCCGCCCGGATGCTGACCCGTTGTGCGTTTGACGCCGGTACAGCCTTGGGTAAGGCGATCAAGCTCCGCCGGCGGCAGGATCATTTCGCGCTCTTCGGTGTATTTTTTGACATAACCGTAAGCAGTCTTGTCTGCCAGCGTACCGATGGTACCGGCCTTAAAGACGTGGTCAAGGCCGAACAGCGTTTCGGTATAACGGTGGGCACGGTTTTGGTATTCGCTGGCAAAGTTCAGGTCGATATCCGGCGACTTATCGCCGTCGAAGCCAAGGAAGGTCTCGAACGGGATCTCGTGACCGTCGCGGCCGAGCTTCTGCCCGCATTTCGGGCACATTTTGACATCCAGATCGAAGCCGGAGCCAACTTCACCGTGCGTAAAGAATTCAGAATATTTACATTCCGGGTTGCGGCAGATATAGTGCGGCGCCATGGGGTTGACTTCCGAGATGCCCGCCATGTGCGCGACGAAAGACGAGCCGACCGAACCGCGCGAGCCGACCAGATAGCCGTTATCCACCGAATTCTTGACCAGCTTTTGCGCGATCATGTACAGCACGGCAAAGCCGTGCTTGACGATGGAGGTCAACTCCTTTTCCAAACGCGCCGACACGATCTCGGGCAACGGATCTCCGTAGATCTCACGCGCGCGAGCCCAACAGAGTTCTTGCAGCTCCTCGTCTGCGCCATCAATATGCGGCGTAAAGGTCCCCTTCGGGATCGGCTGGATGCGTTCACACCAATCCGCGATCAAATTCGGGTTGGTGACAACCACCTCTCGCGCCTTTTCAGCGCCGAGATAAGTGAACTCCGCGAGCATCTCGTCGGTCGTACGCAAATACAGCGGTGCCTGCTGATCGGCATCGTCAAAGCCGTTTCCGGCCATTAAGATACGGCGATACACTTCGTCCTCAGGCTCAAGGAAGTGCACGTCACAGGTAGCGCACACGGGAATACCCAGTTTCTCGCCCAAACGCACGATGGTGCGATTATGTTCCATCAGCTCCTGCTCGCTCTTGCAGGCAGGCGGAATGGTAGCGCCCGTCTTCTTATCCTTGGTGGGACGCAGCATATACGCGTTATTGCCGAGCGGCTGAATTTCGAGAAAATCGTAGAAAGACGCGATGTCACACAGTTCTCCCCACGGCTTCCCGTTGGCAACCGCCGCGTAAAGTTCACCTGCTTCACACGCGCTGCCGACGATCAAACCCTCGCGATGCTCCAACAGCTTCGAACGCGTGATGCGCGGCTTGCGCGCAAAGCCTTCCAGGTTGGACCATGAAACGAGTTTATAGAGATTTTTCAAGCCCACCTGATTGCGTGCGATCAGGATCAAGTGGTGATATTTGGCCTTACGGAAATCCACGCCGGTGATCTGCTTATTGATCTGCTGCAAGGATTCGATCTGCATGGCGCGCATATCCTTGACGGCGTGGGCAAAGATATCCGCCAGCACGCGCGCGTCGTCACAAGCGCGGTGATGGTTAAAGGGCGGCAGTTTAAGAAACTCTGCAACCGTATCCAGCTTATAGTTCTTCTGTCCCGGATACAGCGTGCGGCAAAGCGGCACGGTATCCACGGCAGTGAACTCATACGGCATGCCGCAACGGCGCGCCGCCGCGCGGATAAAACCGGTGTCAAACGGCGCGTTGTGCGCGACCAGATGGCGGCAATCGCCGCAGAAATCATAGAACTTCTGCAACGCCTGTGCCTCGTTCGGTGCGTCAGCGACCATCACGTCGGTGATGCCCGTCAATTCCACGATCTTCGGCGGAATCGGCTTGCCGGGATTGACGAGGATATCGAAGGTGTCCACCACCTCGCCTCCAACCATGCGCACAGCACCGATCTCGGTGATGCGTTCGACGGCGTTATTAAGGCCCGTCGTTTCAATGTCAAAGACGATAAACTCGCCGTTCAACCCACCGTCGCCGTTACCGTCCACCGCAGGGACCATGTCGTTGACGTAATACGCCTCCATGCCGTAGAGTATCTTGATATCCTTACCGGCGGCGGTGTTCATCACCTCGGGGAACGCCTGTACGACGCCATGGTCGGTGATGGCAATCGCCTTATGCCCCCACTCAATCGCGCGCTTGACCAGTGCCGAGGCATCCGACACCGCGTCCATAGCGGACATCTTACTGTGCATGTGCAGCTCGACGCGCTTTTCGGCGGCGAGATCTTGGCGACGATACCGCGACACGATGGAGATCGAGCGCGGGCGCAGCTGATTGCATTTGGCGAATTCGTTATAATCGTAGCGACCGCTGACAACGAGGTTGTCCCCAACCTTAAGTCCACTCACCGCGGCAATGGTCTGCGCGTCACGCTTTTTATCCAACCACAGGCTCAACGGCACCGAGCTGGTGTTGTCGGAAATGGAAATAGTAAAACGGCTCTTGGTGCCGTCGCGGTTTTCACCGGCGTCGATCTTGAATATTTGTCCCCAGATCGTCACCATCGAGCCGTCCGGCTCCAACTCCTTTTGCGGCGTCGGGCGTTC
>JAFQFY010000007.1 GCA_017398485.1 Clostridia bacterium | reverse complement strand
GTTCTTTTTGCGCAATTCCTTGATAGCCTTTGCGTAAAACAGTTCCATAGCTATACCTCTTTTAATTTAATACCTTTATAGTATCACAAAATCATGCGACTTAAAAGGTATTTTTGGAAAAAATTTATTCGAAATTTCAACTGTTGGTTGATTTATGCAATTTTCAATGCTTGATTTGTAAATATTTCCTCGCGTAAATTATGTAAAATACTTCTTTACAGATAAATATCTATATGGTATTCTATATGTGTGCTGTTACAGCATATAATGACAAAAATCTTTCTTGAAAGAAGAGGGGAAACTGTGGAAAAACTGACTCGAAAGTACGGCTTGCTCACGGCGATCTGTATGGTCGTCGGCACTGTCATCGGCTCCGGCGTGTTTTTCAAGGCACAAAACGTGCTCAACGCCACGGGCGGCAACATGCCGCTTGGTATCGCTGCGTGGGTGATCACCGGCCTGATCATGATCATCTGCTCGGCACAGTTCGCCGTCATGGCGACCAAATATGAGAAGGTCAGCGGCGTTGTTGACTACGCCGAGGCGACCTGCGGCAAGAACTACGCTTATTATTTGGCGTGGTTTATGGTCAATATTTATTACCCCGGCATGACCTCGGTTCTCGCGTGGGTATCCGCACGCTATTTCGGTGTCATCTTTGGATGGAGTCTTGACAGCGCGCAAGTGCTTGCGCTCTCCGGCTTTTTTCTGGTGATGTCCTATACGGTCAACGCGCTGTCTCCGAAGCTGGCCGGCAAATTCCAGGTCAGCGCAACGATCATTAAGTTGATTCCCATTGCTTTAATGGCTATCATCGGTACGATCTACGGTCTTGTCAACGGTACGCTCACCTACAACTTTGCCCATATCGTCACTGAGGTTTCGGGCGGCACCAGTGCCGGCCTGTTTGCCGCGGTCGTCGCGACCGTGTTCGCGTACGAGGGCTGGATCGTTGCGACCTCGATCAATGCTGAACTTAACAACCCCAAGAGAAACCTTCCGCTGGCTTTGGTCATCGGCGCGTTTATCGTGGTTGTCGCATATGTGCTGTACTATATCGGTGTTGCCGGCGGCGCGACCAGCGTCGATCTGATGGATCCTGCCAAGGGTGCTCCGTTCGCGTTTTCTAACGTGTTCGGGAATGTCGGCGGCGTGCTGCTCAATATTTGTATCGTCATCTCTTGCCTGGGTACGCTCAACGGCTTGATGGTCGGTGCTACGCGCGGCATGTATGCTATCTCGGCGCGCGGTCGGGGCCCGGCTCCCAAGATGTTTGGTCAGGTCGATAAAGCGACCAATATGACCACCAACTCAGCTATCTGGGGATTGTTCGTATGTGCAGCGTGGCTGCTGTACTTCTACGGTGCCAACCTGGCGCCTAACGGCGGTTGGTTCGGGCTGTTCAACTTCGACTCCTCTGAACTGCCGATCGTCACCATCTATGCTATGTACATCCCGATGTTCATCGTTTGGATGAAGAAAGAAAAGGATCTCGGCGTATTTAAACGCTTCATTCTGCCGATCGCCTCGCTCGTAGCTTGTGCGTTTATGGTGTTTGCGGCAGTCTATGCGCATGGCATTACGCCGTATCTGGCGGCCGCGGAGGAGGGCGCTTTCTCCTTCCCGGTGCTGTTCTACCTGATCCTCTTCGCCGTTATCATGTTCGCCGGTTTCCTGTTCAATAAGTTCGGCAAAAAGCCCGAGAACGAAGAATAATCCGTATAATGAAAGCATCCCGAATGCAGACGCATTCGGGATGCTTTCATTATAGAAGTAGCGAGCGTTTTTTTCTTGTGCTCTGTGAGAAGGATACGCTGAGAACAAGTCCGATTCCCAGATATAGCGTGGCGACCGAGCTGCCGCCGGAGCTGAAGAAGGGGAGAGTGATGCCGATGACGGGAAGCAGGCGCAGGTTCATGCCAAGGTTAATGATCGACTGGAAGCCGATGAGCGCCAGCATGCCGACGCACAGGTAGGTGCCAAGTGAATCGCGTGCCTGCCGCGCACAGCGGAATAATTCGTACAGAAGCAGGAGAATTAAGGCGAGCAACAAAAGTCCTCCGACAAACCCGAATTCCTCGCCGGCAACGGTGAAGATCAGGTCGTTATTACGCGCGAAAAGTGAGCCGTTGGTCGTGTTGAGATATCCCGTGCCTGTGAGCTGCCCCGATCCGATAGCCTTAAGAGCCTCGAATTGTTGCCAACCGGCGCCTTGAAGATGCTCCTCGATATAGCCGGGGATAATGCACAGGATACGTGCCTTCTTGTCCTCGCTCATGGTGGACCAGAGCAGCGGCACGCCGACACAGAGACCGGTCAGGCCAACGATGTAGTACAAAGGGTTTATGCCGCTGACGAACAGCATTGACAGGAAAATCATGATAAACACGATCGCCGTGCCGTCGTCGCCCTGTAAGAAAACAAGAATGATCGGGACCAGTGCATGAAGGCCGAGCAGAAGAACGGTCTTGAAACTGTGAATGTTGCCCTCCACGCGCGACAGATGCACGCCGAAGGTGATGATAAATGCAATCTTCATCAGTTCGGATGGCTGGAAGGTGACACTGCCGAGCCCCAGCCACGCCGTATCGTCCGTGCCGGCGGCGTTGAGGCCGAGCGGCGTGAAGGTGAGTATCATCAGCAACAACGAGATTCCGGCCCAAACAGGCCACAGAGCGCAAATGTCATCGTAATCTGCCTGAGAGATAAACAAGGCGGCAATAAACCCGATTATTGATGCGATTATATGCGTCGACGCACCCTTAAATCCGTAACCGTAGCCGTGAGAGGCGGAGTATACCAATAGACAGCCGTATACCGTGATGGCAAAGCAAATGAGGATCAATCGCATATTTGAGTTTTGGAAAAACGATTGCAAGGTTCTTTTAGGCGATCCCAACGGCATAATTTCCGCCTCCTTTCGTTTAACGTACCTATATTATAGTGAACTTTTTATAAATATGCAAGTTTCCTCTTCTATTATTTGAAAATTTGTGTTATAATGTTTGAGATAATGCAAAGGAACGAGGGCTTTACTGGTGAATACCTACATATCTGCTTCGGTAGAACAAACAGAACAATACGGCGAAGCGCTGGCAAGAGATCTCAAAGCCGGTGACGTTGTCGCTATGTTTGGTGACATGGGCATGGGGAAGACTCAGCTTGTGCATGGCATCGCGCGCGGTTTGGGACTGAACGCGGCGGTTTCCAGTCCGACCTTTGCCATCGTGCATGACTACGGTGGCAATCCGCCTCTCGTCCATTTTGATATGTACCGCGTATCCGGCTGGGATGACCTGTATTCCACCGGCTTCTTCGACTATCTGGAATCCGGCGCCATTTTGGCGGTGGAATGGAGCGAAAACATTGAGAACGCTCTGCCGGAGACCGCCATTCGTCTGTATATCACCAAAATTGATGATCAGACCCGACAAATCGAAAGGAAGTGATACCATGCCGACAATTTTAGCGGTCGATACCTCGGCAACGCCGGTCTCCTGCGCGATCCAGCGCGACGATCGGTTGTTGGCATCGTATTATGCGCATACAAGATCCACACACAGCCAGACCCTTATGCCGATGATCGAGCATGCTTTGAAAATGAACAATATGACGATGAATGACATCGACGCGCTGGCTGTCAATAGCTGTCCCGGCTCTTTCACCGGTGTACGAATCGGCGTTTCCGCTGTAAAGGGACTTGCCTTTGCAGATAATAAGCCTTGTATAGAGGTTTCAACGCTGGAATCCATGGCAGAAGGCTTTCGCGGTTTGCCGTTGGACGCTGTGCTGTGTTGTGTTATGGACGCGCGATGCAACCAGGTATATTCTGCCGTATTTTCGTGCGATCGAAGTGGCGATATTACGCGTCTGAGCGAAGATGAGGCGATCACCCTCGATGAGTTGAAAGAAAGACTTAACGGTATTGAAAAACGTATAATTTTTGTTGGCGATGGTGCCGAAATATGTTATAATGCATTTAAAGACGCGCGTGCGAATGTTTCACAGGCGCCGTTGCCGTTACGGTATCAGTCGGCGACCGGCGTGGCGAGTACTGCTATGCGTAAGTTGCAGATGGGTAACACCCTTACAAACAAGGAACTGTTGCCCGGATATCTGCGTCTGCCGCAGGCCGAACGTGAATTGCGCAGCCGTCTGGGGAAGGAATGAGCGCCTTGGATTATGCGCGTTGTACACGTGATCTGCTCACCTGGTATGAATCGCATTACCGTGCGCTGCCATGGCGACGGTCCCGCGACGCCTATCGGATATGGATATCCGAGATCATGCTCCAACAGACGAGAATTGAGGCCGTTTTGCCGTATTATGAGCGTTTTTTGCACGAGTGCCCCGACGTCCAAAGCTTGGCGTCCTTACCCGAGGAGCGTCTGCTGAAGCTTTGGGAGGGACTCGGTTATTACAGCCGCGCACGTAATTTGCAAAAGGCGGCGCGCATCATCGTTGCGGATTATGACGGCGTTTTACCTGCCGATTATGAAAAACTGCTGGCACTACCCGGCATCGGCGAATATACCGCCGGAGCAATCGCGTCGATCGCATACGATATCTCGGTTGCGGCGGTGGATGGAAATGTGATGCGCGTGCTCGCGCGCTTGATGTGTGATGATACAGACGTGCTGTCCTCAGGTGCCAAGCGTCATTTCACCGCATTGGTCGCACGCATGTTACCCGACACTCACGCTGGACGCTTTAATCAGGCGCTGATGGAACTTGGCGAGACGGTGTGCATACCGAGCGGAAATCCGAATTGCGCGGCGTGTCCTTGGTGCGCCTATTGCAAAGCAAAAAAGAACGGGCGGATAGATACTCTACCGGTGCGCGCGAAGAAAAAGCCGCGTCGCATTGAAAACCGGACGGTGGCGGTTGTGATCATCCACGGAGAAACACCGCGTGTTCTGCTGCACAAGCGTGCGGCGAACGGCTTGTTGGCAAATCTGTGGGAGCTGCCAAACGCACTCCAAGAAGATGAACCGTTGCCGCGATCGATTGCGACGGCTTGCAATGCGCCTTCCAAACTGCCGCAGGCAAAACATATATTTTCCCACGTGGAATGGCACATGCAAGGGCGGCTGTATCATATGCCGAGCTCGGCTCTGCCGAGCGGTTATCGCGCTGTTTCCTTAACCGAGCTACAACAGGATTACGCATTACCCAGTGCCTTTCGTGCTTATGCGGCCTTGTTGCCGTCATTACTCCAAAAGGAGGACTTATAAATGGACCAAAGAAAAAATTATTTAAGTTGGGATGCTTACTTTATGGGCATTGCATTGCTGTCTGCGCAACGCAGCAAGGACCCCGGCACGCAAGTTGGCGCTTGCATCGTCGACAAGGATAATAAGATTCTGTCTGTCGGCTACAACGGCATGCCGACCGGTTGTGCAGATGAAGAGATGCCTTGGGCGAGAGACGGACAACCGATGGATACGAAGTATCTGTTTGTGTGTCATGCGGAGCTTAACGCCATCCTGAATTATTCCGGCGGCAACATCCATGGCTCGACGGTGTATACCACGTTATTCCCGTGCAACGAATGTGCCAAGGCACTCATTCAGGCCGGTGTTAAGCGCATCGTATATTTGTCGGACAAATACGGAGACAGTGATTCCGTCAAGGCCTCAAAGCTGATGTTCCGTATGACCGGCGTCGTCTTTGATAAATACGAGAAGTCCGATCACGACATTCATTTGGAGTTGTAATATGGGTAAGGTAGCATTGGTGACGGGCGCTTCACGAGGCATCGGTCGCGCCGTGGCAGTGCGCTTGGCGCAGATGGGTTACGATATCGCCGTTCTTTATCACGAGGCGACAGCGTCGGCGCACGCCGTTGTGGAACAACTCAATGGCTTTGGCGTTCGGGCGATAGCTTATCCTTGTGATGTTGCCGACTCCGTCGCTGTCAACGAAACCGTTGAGCGCATAACGGATGAGATGGGGGAGATCTCGGCGCTTGTCAACAACGCCGGTGTCGCCCAGCAGAAGTTGTTTACTGATCTGACAGACGAGGATTGGCATCGTATGATGGGCGTAAATCTCGATGGAACATTCTTCGTCACGCGGGCCGTTTTGAAAGGTATGCTTCAACGTCACGAAGGGACTATCGTCAACGTGTCATCCATGTGGGGGCAGGTCGGCGCTTCGTGTGAGGTGCATTATTCCGCCGCCAAGGCTGCCGTTATCGGTATGACGAAGGCACTGGCCAAGGAAGTCGGTCCGTCAGGTGTGCGCGTTAACTGCGTAGCACCCGGCGTGATCAAGACGGATATGATGCGCGATTTTGATGAAGAAACGCTCGCCGCATTAACTGACGAGACGCCGCTTATGCGCCTTGGCTCGCCCGAGGATGTGGCAAACGTCGTCGCTTTCTTGCTCTCAGACGAGGCGTCTTTTATTACCGGTCAAGTGATAGCACCTAACGGTGGATTTGTGATATAACAGGAGGACTATCTATGATAGCGTTAGCATGTGACCATGCGGCTTTAGAATTTAAAGAAGAGATCAAATTATTTTTGAAGGCACGTGGCGTGGAGTATAAAGATTTTGGCACCGACAGCGCCGAAAGCTGTCATTATCCGATCTACGCTGTGCGCGCCGCCAAGGCAGTCTCCAACGGCGAGTGCGACAGGGGAATCGTGATCTGCGGTACCGGCATCGGCATGTCTATTGCCGCTAATAAAGTGAAAGGCATTCGTTGTTCCCTGTGCAACGATCCGTATTCTGCGCAAATGACACGCGCACACAACGATTCGAACGTGTTGGCTCTGGGTGCACGCGTTATTGGAATCGAGTTAGCAAAAAAGATCGTAGCCGTATGGTTGGATACGCCGTTTGAGGGCGGACGCCATCAAACACGAATTGACATGATTTCTGATATTGAGAACGATCAGTCGCTCGAATAACGGAGGGAGACCAACGATGAAACGCTTGTTTAAGATTTCGGCAAAACTGTGGTTGCGCATGGCGTTTGCCACCTTCCTTTGCTTTATTGTGTGGACATCGATCTATGCTATGGCAACGGCGCTGACGAACAATGTCGTCGGCTACCGCCTGTATCAAGAGGACGAAAACGGCAACGACACGCTGCTCCTTGAACATTACTATGCCGAGGGCGAGGATAAGGACGCTGAAATTCCGCTCAAAGACGGTCAGTCCATCATCCAAATTCGCGAAATACCTGACAGCAGTAATGTCGTGACCGCCGTTATATCCAGTGCGTTTACACTGACGATTTTCGGCGTGTTTCCTTATAACGCGCTGTGGCGTCGCGGTAGCAAGGATAACAACCTTGTCGTATTCGGTCGCGCACAAGAGGATCTGTTCTTTGGGTTAAAAGTCGGCTGTTTGGTCAACGTCCCGTCGATACTTCTGTACGTGACGCTGATCCTTGGGAAATTAGGTATAGTCGGCGATGCCGTTATCAAGTGGCATCGCATACTTAACGCGCCGTTTATTCCATATATTGACGCCGTCGAGCAAGGCGTTCAGGGTGCTTCTCAGCTGTCGATCGAATCGTTGCTGGCAGTGGGCGCCACCTTGCTGTTTGTGCCGGTGATCGCCACTGTGGCGTACTATCTCGGCTATCGACAGATCTCGTTGCGCGAGCGCCTCATCTACAAAAAAGACAAAGAATGAGAATAGTACAGCCTTTGCTGTTCATACGAATGGCATGAGGTGAGTGCTTTGCTGAAATATAAGGCTGTTTGGCATACGGTTTTTGTTCTGGCGCTGTTGGCGATCCTTCTCGTCAGTCGTAGTCTGCCTGTTTCTGAGTCTGCAGACACTCTGCCGCACAGCCAAGCGGTGCTCATCGACGCAGGGCACGGCGGCTTTGACGGCGGCACGACCGCCATTGACGGAACGCTGGAAAAAGATATCAATCTGGCTATTGCACTGGATCTGCGTGATGTGCTTCGTTTGCTTGGCGTAACAGTGGAAATGACGCGCGAACAGGACGAGTCCATTCACGATGAGGGTTGTGACACGGTGCGCGAAAAGAAGGTCAGTGACATGGTCAACCGTCTGGCGATGTACGACGCGGCGGCGATGACCGTCTCCATCCACCAAAATCACTTTTCTGCCTCTAAATATAACGGCGCGCAGTTGTTTTATTCACCGTCACACCCTGTGAGCATGCAATTGACGAACAGTATTCGTCAGCAAATTGTCTCGCTGGTGCAGCCGGATAACAAGCGCGAACCGAAACAGGTGTCAAAGGATGTTTTTTTGTTACACAAAACGGTCAAACCGGCAGTATTGGTGGAGTGCGGCTTCTTATCCAACCCACAGGATAACGAGGCGTTGAAAACGCAAATATATCAGCAAAAAATGGCACTGGCGATTGCCGTCGGTATACTGGATGTTTACACAGCTGAGGAGTGTAGTCTATGGCATCGACATCAAAAATCAGCTTTGTTTTCACAGAGTGCGGAGCAGAGGCGACCAAATGGTACGGCCGCTGCCCGAGTTGCGGTGCGTGGAATTCGATGGAAGAACTTGTGCAGGTCACGGGAACGGACAGGCAAAGGGGACAAGCCGCTGCCGCGGCGGCGCAGCGCATTACGGAGATACATCCCGATGAAAAACAGCGCTATTTGACGGGTCTCAAGGAACTCGATCGCGTGCTCGGCGGCGGTATCGTTCGCGGCGGCTTGATGCTCATCGG
>JAFQFY010000065.1 GCA_017398485.1 Clostridia bacterium | reverse complement strand
GTTGACCGGTTTTTTCTTGTCTATGATCTATGCGCCGATGGCCAAAATGGTGACCGAGAACACCGAGCCGATCCACGCCACGTGGTGTAGTATTGCATACAGCTTTGCGTCGTATTTCGGCTCACCGGTCGCAGGCGTGGTGGCGGCCTTCGTGTCCTGGCAGGGCGGCTTCGGCGCGTCCAGCGGTTCGCTTGTGCTTATCGGTGTGATCGCTTTTGTGTTGTTTTCTGTTATGGAAAAGCGCGGACAGATCTGCTACGGACAATTCAAACCGCCTGCGGAAAAGGGCGGCGGCCTCAAATTGCTGTTGCGGCGACAGATTATCACCTTTACGCTCGTGGCGCTGCTCACGGGTGTTGTGCGTACCACGGTCGTGTTCTGGATGCCGACCTATTTTGTGCAGTATCTCGGCTTCTCCGAGGAGCATTCGGCGCTGATCTTCACGGTGGCGACGCTGGTCATTTGCATTAACGCCTTTTTGGCAGTATATCTGTATGAAAAACTGTTCCGCCGCAATATGAATCTGGCGGCGATGGTGTATTTTGCCGTGGCGGCGCTGGCGTTTTTGGCGATGTATCCGATCAAGGAGCCTTTTGCGAATATCACCCTGATGATCGTCGGTATTTTGGCGGCGAATTGCGCCTCGACGATCTTGTGGAGCTGCTATTGCCTGAGTCTGCGCGACACGGGACTGGTGTCCGGTGCGACGGGCTTCCTCGATTTTTCCAGTTATATGGCGGCGTCGATTGCCTCGTCAATGTTTCCCAAATTATTGCCGTCGATCGGATGGCAGGGACTCATTCTCGTGTGGTTTGCGCTCATGGCGATCGGTGCGGTTGTCACGATCCCGAGACGAACGAAAACAGTATAACAAAAGCCGATGCGCCACGCGCATCGGCTTGTTTTTTTATTTTGTCATCGTGCGGCGGCGGTCGAGCACGGGGCTTTCGCCGTAGCGTTTCTTATAAGCGCGGTAGAAGGCGGAATAATCCCGGAAACCGCACCGCAGAGATGCCTCGGTGACCGGCACGCCCGACAGAATCTGGCGGCGTGCCTCGACGAGCCGCTTGACGAGAATATAATCCCACGCGGTCGAGCCGGTTGCGGCACGAAACAGCCGCCCGAGCTGTGTCTTGCTGATATAAAATTTTGAGCAGAGCTCGTCGAGACTGAGCTCGTCGAATAGGTGCTCGTTGACGTATAGGAGAATGTCCTGTATGCGTGTGTGCGGCGAGACGGTGTGCGCAGCGTCGGGATCGCGGCGCGCAGAGTACGCTTTATAAAACTCCGCCAGCACGGTGGGCAGTACCGTCTCGGCGATGAGCGTCTGCATCGCCTCATCCTCAACGCCTTCGATGCGTTTCATGCAGGACAGCACGAAGCGGCTGTCAAACTCCGAGGGGGTATAGAGGTTGTTTTGCCCGAGGGGACGACCCGTAAAAGGGGTGAGCAGGGGTCGGTAGAGGTCATTAAAGTGCAGCAGCCAGTTTTCGTGGAACTGCAACACAATGCGCTCGTATGGTTGGCTCGGGTCGACCTGCAAGCGATGCACCTCGCCCGGACGCATGAGCAACACGCATCCTGCCTGTAATGCATAGGCGGTGCTTTCAACGAGATAGTTGCCGCCGCCCGACACGAAATACAGGATCTCGCAGGTGTCGTGCGCGTGCATGAAAAAGTTGTCGGGGTCCGGGGTGGGGGTCAGCGTGTGTTGGTAGCTCCATCCCTCGCGTTCAATTTTGAGAGTGTACATCGTCGTCCTCCTTTCACCGATTCCGGAAAAAGCATATCATAGAATGAACATATTTGCAATATAAAATCCGTGATTTTTTTCAATAAACAATGGAAAATTCATTAGATAACCTTTATAATGAAGACAAGAATGGCGTTTGGCGGTCGAGTTGGGAAAAATCACCGCCATTGCCATCAAAAAAAGGAGGAATTGTCTTATGAAACTGACCTTTCGCTGGTACGGCGACAACGATCCCGTGACGCTGGACCATATTCGCCAGATTCCCACGATGAGCGGCATCGTTTCGGCTGTGTACGACGTGCCGGCCGGTGGTGTGTGGAGCGAGGAGAGCATCGCCGCGCTCAAAAAGAAGGCAAACGATAAAGGCTTGGAGTTCGAGGTTGTCGAGAGCGTGCCTGTGCCGGAGGATATCAAGCTCGGCAACGAGAAGGCACCGCAACTCATCGAGAATTATTGCGAAAATGTGCGTCGTCTGGGCAAGGCTGGCGTCAAGTGTATCTGCTACAACTTCATGCCGGTGTTCGACTGGTTGCGCAGCGAATTGGAGCATCAGCAGGCGGACGGCGCCAACGCACTGGCGTACGACGAGCAGACGGTTCTCGAGATGAATCCTCTGACTTGCGAATTGAGCCTGCCCGGCTGGGACGAGAGTTATTCAAAGGAAGAACTTAAAGCTCTGCTCGAACAGTATAAGACGCTGGGTGAGGAGAAGCTGTGGGAGAACCTCAAAACCTTCCTGCAGGCGGTTATTCCGGTTGCGGAGGAAGCGGGCGTCAAGATGGCGATCCACCCCGACGATCCGCCGTGGGGCATGTTCGGTCTGCCGCGCATCATCACAAGCGAGGAGAATCTCGATCGTTTCCTGAAATTGGTGGACAGCCCGGCTAACGGCCTGACCTTCTGCACCGGCTCGCTCGGCGCGGCGGTGGACAACGATCTGCCCAAGATGATCCGCCGTTTCGGCAAGCGCATCCACTTTGCACATCTGCGCAATATCAAGCATACCGGCACCCGCCAGTTTGAAGAGGTCGGTCATCCCACCACCTGCGGCTCGCTGGATATGTACGAGATCGTTAAGGCGCTCGTGGAGAGCGGCTTCGACGGTTACGTGCGTCCCGACCACGGCCGTATGATCTGGGGCGAAAAGGGTCGCTACGGCTACGGTCTGTTCGATCGCGCACTGGGTGCGACCTATATCGCCGGTTTGTTTGAAGCGGTAGAAAGAGGGCAGTAATATGCGTTTTGGTGTTTGTATCAACGGCGATACGAGTCTGATTGCCAAGGCAAAGAACTACGGCTACGACTACGTCGAGATCGCGTTGTATGATTTTTCGGAGTTTTCGGATGAGAAGATCGAAGAGCTGCGTGCCGAGATGCAACGGCTCGGCATTTGGGCGGAGACCTGCAACTGCTTCTTCTTCGGTTTTCAGAAGGGCGATCTGACGAGCGAAAACATCGACTTTACCGCCATCGAGGCGTATATTCGTATGGCGTTCGGCAAGGCGTCCCGTTTGGGACTGAAAGTTGCCGTTATCGGCAGCGGCGCCGCACGCAGTATTCTGGATGAGGACAAGCGTGAGCAGGGCGAGGAGAACTTCGCCAAGGTCCTGCGCCTTGCCGGTGACATCGGTGAAGAGTTTGGCATCCAGATCGTCATCGAGCCGCTTAACCCCAAGGAGTGCAACGCCATCAACACCGTTGCGGAGGGTATTGCCATGTGTAAGCGTGCCAACCACCCGAACGTCGCGGTGCTCGCGGATTTCTTCCACGTGGCGATGTCGGGTGAGGGCCTCGATACCATTCGTACCTGCGGTGACGTGCTCAAACACGTGCATATCGCGCGCGGCTACGAGGATCGCAACATGCCCATCAAGCCCGAGGATCAAAAGGACGTTGCCGCGTGGGCGGCGGCGCTCAAAGAGAACGGCTACGACGCTCGCATCAGCTTAGAGGGCGGTATGTGGGGCGATTGGGACGGCACCGCGCAGAAGATGCGCGAGGTGCTCAAAGCATTTGAATAAAGGAGAATAAGAGATATGAGTAAAGTTATCGTTATCACCGGTGCCGGCGGCGTGCTGTGCTCCGCGTTCGCCAAGGCGCTCGCCAAGCAGGGCCACAAGATTGCCCTGCTCGATCTCAATGAAGACGCCGCCAAGGCGGCCGCCGCCGAGATCGTCGCCGAGGGCGGCGAGGCCAAGGGCTACAAGGCCAACGTGTTGGATAAAGAAAATCTGATCGCCGTGCATGACGCGATCGTTAAGGACTACGGCAAGTGCCAGATCCTCATTAACGGCGCCGGCGGCAACAGCCCGAAGTGCACCACCCTGCACGAGACCTATCAGGAGGGTGACGAGTCGGCAGAGGATTTTGCCACCTTCTTCAACCTTGATAAGGGCGGCTTCAACTTCGTCTTTGACCTCAACCTCATGGGTACGCTGCTGCCGACCCAGATCTTTGCTAAGGATATGCTCGGCGTTGAGGGTTGCTGTATCCTCAACGTGTCCTCGATGAACGCGTTCCGTCCGTTGACCAAGATCCCGGCGTACAGCGCGGCGAAGGCGGCGGTGTCCAACTTTACCCAGTGGCTTGCGGTGCATTTCGCCGGCGAGGGTATCCGCGTCAACGCCATCGCGCCCGGTTTCTTCGTCACCAATCAGAACCGTGCGTTGCTGTTCGATGCCGAGGGTAATCCGACCCCCCGCACCGAGAAGATTCTGCGTGCGACACCCATGGGTCGTTTCGGTGAGGCGGAAGAATTGCTCGGCACGCTGCTGTGGTTGACCGACGAGAAGGCGTCCGGCTTCGTGACCGGCGTTGTGGTGCCGGTGGACGGCGGCTTCTCCGCTTACAGCGGCGTCTGAGTTTGGTCGCGATCCGACCAAACTCACAAAATTGCCCCTTGCGGGTCTGGACGACCCGTATTTCGGCGAAGCCGAACACGGGACAATTTACGCACGATTTGAGTTTAATCGTAGAGCCATCCAAACTCACAAATAAAACGTGACAATCGTTTATAACAACCCGAAAGGATGAGAATCATGGCAAACGATATTATTCTCGGCGCTTTTGCCGACGAGGCAGGCAACGACATTGACGTGCAGATCGATGCGATGCTCAAAAACGGCATCAAGCACCTTGAGGCGCGCACGGTAGGGGATAAGAACTTCGTGCAGTTTAGCGTCGCCGAGGCAAAAACACTCAAAGAGAAGCTGGACGCCAACGGTCTGCGCATCTGGTCGATCGGCTCGCCGCTCGGCAAGATCCAGATCACCGATCCGATGGCGCCGCACCTCGATGAGGTCAAGCACGCCGTTGAACTGGCGAATATCGTGGGTGCGGAGCGCATCCGTATGTTCAGCTTTTATATGCCGCAGGATCAGGATCCCACCATTTACCGTGACGAGGTCATGGAGCGTCTGGGTCGCATGGTCGAGGTGGCGAACGGCAGCGGTGTGATGCTGTGCCACGAGAACGAAAAAGGCATATACGGCGATGTTGCATCGCGTTGTGCGGAAATTCTGCGCGCGTATCCGGCCATGGGCGGCGTGTTCGACCCGGCCAACTTCGTGCAGTGCGGTCAGGATACCCTTGAGGCGTGGGAGCTTCTCAAAGACCGCATCGACTATATGCACATTAAAGATTGCATGGCAGACGGCACGGTGGTTCCCTGCGGCAAGGGCATCGGTCACGTACCCGAGATCGTCGGTAAGTTTATCGCGCAGGGCGGTCGCCAGCTGACCATGGAGCCGCACCTGATGCTGTTCGACGGCTTCGCGTATCTCGAAGCCGACGAAGCCAAGACCAAGATGGGCTATGTGTTCGCCGACCAGCGCGAAGCGTTTGACGTGGCGGTGGCGGCGTTAAAGGAGTATTTATAAGAGATGGATAAGCAACTGCGGTTTGCTGTAGTGGGCCTGGGCAACATGGGCAGTGCGCATGCGCTGGCCATTCAAGGCGGCCAAGTGCCCGGTGGCGTGCTGGTGGCGGTGTGCGACACCGCGCCCTCGCGCCGACAGTGGGCGCGGGAGAATTTGCCCGACGTGTCGATCTTTGACAACTTTGACGCCATGCTGGAGGCGGATTTGGCCGAGGCGATCATCATCGCCACGCCGCATTATTTTCATCCGCCAATGGCGATCGCCGCATTTGCGCGCGGCTTGCACGTGCTGACCGAAAAGCCCGGCGGTGTGCAGGTCAGCGCCGTACGCGCCATGTGTGACGCCGCCGAGAAGAGTGGCAAGACGTTCGGCGTCATGTTTAACCAGCGCACGCACCCTTTATTCGCGCATGCACGGGAGATCCTGCGCGGCGGTGAACTGGGCGCGCTCAAACGCGTGCAGTGGACGGTGACCAACTGGTACCGTACGCAGGCGTATTATAACTCCGGCGGCTGGCGTGCCACCTGGGCAGGTGAGGGCGGCGGCGTGCTCATCAACCAGGCACCGCATCAGCTGGATCTGCTTCAATGGATCTGCGGTATGCCGAAGTCGGTGTGGGCGCATTGTGCGGTCGGCAAATACCACCTCATTGAGGTGGAGGACGACGCGACGATCTTTGCGGAATACGACAACGGCGCGACCGCGACCTTTATCACCACCACGGGTGAGTATCCCGGCACCAACCGTTTGGAGATCGCGGGCGACCGCGGTAAGCTGGTGCTGGAAGAAAACAAATTGCGTTGGTGGAAACTGCCGACGAGCGAGCGCGATTTCTGCTTTGACGGTGAGGTGCCGACGGCGGAATACGTTGAGATCGGACAGACCGAGGCGGAAACGGCGCACAACGGCATTCTGTGTAACTTCACGAACGCCGTTTTGCACGGGGAAGAATTGCTTGCTCCCGGTTGTGAGGCGATACACGAGCTGACCATATCCAACGCGGCATATCTGTCTGCGTGGACGGGCGAGCGTGTGACGTTGCCGCTGGATGAGGCGCGCTTTGACGCGATCCTCGCCAAAAAGATCGCCGCTTCCTCGTATCACCCCGAACAGGTGACCGCCGAAGCAGACGGCGTTTACAAAGATCGCTGGAATGTGAAATGGTAACTCTTAATTCTTACATAGCGAAAGGATGAAAATCATGGAAAAAGTACGTTTAGGTATCATTGGTATCGGTAACATCGGTACCTCGCACGTCAAACACCTGATCGCGGGCGAGTGCCCTGAGATCGAATTGGCGGCAGTGTGCGATATTAACCCCGACCGTTTGGACTGGGCGAAGGAGAACCTGCCCGAGTCGGTGGCGCGTTTTGACGACGCGCTGAAAATGATGGACAGCGGTATGGTTAACGCGGTGCTGGTGTCGGTGCCGCACTACGATCACCCCACCTATGCTATGGAGTGCTTTAAGCGCGGTCTGCACGTGCTCGTGGAGAAGCCTGCCGGCGTTTATGCCAAGGCGGTGCGTGAGATGAACGAGGCGTCCAAGACCGCCGGTGTCACCTTCGGTATGATGTTCAACCAGCGCACCAACTGCGTCTATCGCAAGATGAAAGAGATCGTTGACAGCGGTAAGCTCGGCAATATCCGCCGCGTCAGCTGGCTCATCACCAACTGGTATCGCTCGCAGATCTATTACGATTCGGGTGCTTGGCGCGCGACCTGGTCGGGTGAGGGCGGCGGTGTCCTGCTCAACCAGTGCCCTCACCAGCTGGATATGTTCCAGTGGATCTGCGGCCTGCCCAAGAAGGTCGACGCCCACGTGCATCTGGGCAAGTGGCACGATATCGAGGTAGAGGACGATGTGACCGCTTATTTCGAGTTTGAGAACGGCGCGACCGGTCTGTTCGTCACCTCCACCGGCGATATGCCCGGCTCCAACCGTTTCGAGATCACTCTCGATAAGGGTAAACTCGTTGTCGAGGACGATAAGCTCATGATGTGGGAGCTTGATGTCGCTGAGCCGGAGTTCACCAAGGTCAACGAAGAGCCGTTCGGCCAGCCGAAGGTCACCTTCTCTGAGGTTCAGACCGACGGTGAGAATCCCCAGCATGTCGGCGTGATGAACGCTTTTGCCGCGAACATTCTGCACGGCACACCGCTTATCGCGGACGGCACCGAGGGTATTCGCGGTGTCCAGTTATCCAACGCCATGCACATGTCCGCCTTCCTCGGTCGTCCCGTGGAGCTGCCGGTGGACGAGGACGCGTATTTTGCCGAACTGCAAAAGCGCGTCGCAACCTCTCGCCGCAAGGAAAACGTCAAGGCCGTGGTCGCAGACACCTCCGCTTCCTACGCCGGCGCGAAGTAATCCGTAAAAACGAAAAGACCGTTCATTCGTCGAATGAACGGTCTTTTATTGTGTGGTTTAATCCTCAATGGCGCCTGCCTTGCCAAGGGTGCCGTTGGCGAGGGCTTGCAGGTAGGCGTTGATGAAGCCGTCGATCTCGCCGTCCATCACTGCCTGTATGTTGCCCATCTCATAGCCGGTACGCGTGTCTTTGGCGAGGGTGTAGGGCATGAACACGTAGGAGCGGATCTGACTGCCCCACGCGATCTGTGCCTGACTGCCCTTGATGTCGTCGAGCTTGTCGAGATGCTCGCGTTCTTTGATCTCAACGAGCTTGGATTTGAGCATTGCCATCGCTTTGTCGCGGTTCTGGAACTGACTGCGCTCGTTCTGGCATGCCACGACGATGCCGGTCGGGATATGGGTCAGACGCACCGCCGAGGAGGTCTTGTTGATATGCTGACCGCCTGCGCCGGAGGAACGGAACACGTCCATCTTGATATCCTCGGGACGAATATCCACCTCGACGTCCTCGTCCAGCTCGGGAATGACCTCGAGCGCGGAGAAGGAGGTATGGCGGCGTCCCGACGAGTCAAAGGGGGAGATGCGCACCAAACGGTGTACGCCTGCCTCGCCCTTGAGATAGCCGTAGGCGTTCTCGCCGATGATCTCGATGGAGGCGCTTTTGAGTCCGGCTTCGTCGCCGTCAAGATAGTCGAGAATATTATATTGGAAGCCGTGTGCCTCCGCCCAGTGGGTGTACATGCGATACAGCATCGACGCCCAGTCCTGTGCCTCGGTGCCGCCGGCACCGGCGTGGAAGGTGAGGATGGCGTTTTTGGCGTCGTATTCGCCGCTGAGCAGGGTGGCGAGCCGCTGACTCTCCATCGACTTTTCGATCTGCTCAATGCCGGCGACGCACTCGTCGAGTAAAGACAGATCCTCCGCCTCGTTGGCAAGCTCGATGAGGGTCAGGGTGTCCTGATAGTCGGCTTTGAGCTTTTCATAATTTTCGATCTTACCCTTGACCGAAGCGGCCTTTTGGGTGATCTTCTTGGCACTCTCCATGTCATCCCAGAAGCCGGGCGCCGCAGCGCGCGCATCCAACTCGTCTGCCTCGCGTTTGAGCGCGGTCAAGCCGATGGACTCCGCGAGATCCTCGATCTGTGGCAGCATGCTCTCCAATTTTAAGGCTAATTCTTCGTATTGCAGCATGGTATTCTCCTACACACGTAAAATATCGTACTTATTATAACGGAATTGTGCGCGATTGTAAAGAGATAATTCGTGTTTGTTACGCAAAATCCCTTGCGCTTTGTCGTAAAATTGCGTATACTATATTTATGTATGTACGTATATGTATTCTCAATAGGGAGGTACAACGATGAAGATTTTGATGATCCCCTCTTGGTACGGCACCAAAACCGCACCGCTGCTCGGCTCATTCTATAAGGAACAAGCGGAGGAGCTGGTCGCGCGCGGTCACGACGTGGCGGTGCTGTATGCCGAGGTCGGCGGCAGCTTCCGTCCGCAGGATAACGGCATGACCCACGAAGTCGTCAACGGGGTGAACACGTATATCTGGGTGCGTCCGAACCTGACGCCGCGCTTTGAGCGCGGTCGCTGTTGGCAGCGCACGCGCATGCTCGAAGGGCTGTATCGCCGTTTGGAGAAGGAATGGGGTCGTCCCGACGCGGTCAACCTGCGTTCCTCTCTGCAAGGCTACGAGGCGGTGGCACTGTGCCGTCGGCACAACCTGCCGCTGTTCTTCATGGAGCATTCCTCCTTCGTCGTCACCGAGGGAGAGGGCAGTGCCGCGCGCGCACGCTTGCGAGCGGTGATGGATACGGCGCAGGTGAGCGCCTGCGTCGGCTCGATCCTCATGAAGGTGATGCAGCCGATCAGCGACAAGACGCGGCTCATTCCAGACTTCGTGGACGAGCGCCGCTTTTTTATCGGTGACAAAAGCGATCCTGCCGCGCCGTACACCTTTGCGGCGATGGGACAGCTGCGCCCGATCAAGGGACACGATACGCTCATCCGCGCCTTTGCGCGTCTGCGTCAGTTGACCGACCGCGAGGTGCGCCTGCACATCGCCGGCACGGGCGGTCTGCGCGACTATCTGCAAGGCGTCATCGACAATGAAGGTGTCGCGGATACCTGCCGTCTGGTCGGCGCAATACCGCGTGACGAGGTCGCACAGTTTATGAACGATTGCGATTGCTTTATTTGTTCCTCGCGTACCGAGATGCTTTCCTGCGTACTGCACGAGTGCGCCGCCTGCGGTCGCCCTGCCATCGGCACGACCTGCGGCGGTCCGCAGGACATCATCACCGAGCGCTCGGGCATGCTCGTGCCGGTTGACGACGTCGAGGCGATGGCGCAGGCGATGCTGGCCATGCTCGACAAGTCTGCGACCTACGATCGCGAGGAGATCCGTCGCAGTATTATTGAACGTTTCGGCCGCGATACCGTGTGCAACGCCATTGTAAAAGCTTGTGAGGATGCGGCGCGCATTGCCGCCGAAAGGGAGACGAAATAATGGCTTTACCGCAGACAAACACGCTTAAAGAGAACTGTAAAGGCGATCTACTTTACTATTCGTTTCCGTCGCTGGATGCGCTCGGTTGCGTGCGCCACGGCTTCTCCACCCGTTTGGGAGGGGTCAGCGAGGGTATCTTCGCCTCGATGAATCTTGGCTTCAACCGCGGTGACGACGATGCGGCGGTGCAGGAGAATTATCGCCGCATCTGCGAGGCGATCGGGGTACGTGTCGAGGATGTCGTGTTGTCGGCGCAGACCCATACGACCAATATCCATAACGCCACCGCCGCCGATCGCGGTCGCGGCATTACGCGCGAGCGTGGCTATACCGATATTGACGGACTCATCACCGACGAGCCGAACGTGGTGCTGTGCACCCACTACGCCGATTGCGTGCCGCTGTTTTTTGCGGATCCCGTGCGACGCGTGGTCGCCACCTCGCACGGTGGCTGGCGCGGCACGGTCGGCGGTATCGCGCAACAGACGGTTGAGCGCATGGTGCGCGACTACGGCTGTCGCACCGAGAATATCGTCGCCGCCATCGGTCCCTCCATCGGCAAATGCTGTTTTGAGGTGGATACGCCGGTGTTTGAGGCGTTTTCAAAGGTGTCGCTGTTTGACGACGCTTGCTTCACCACGGATGGCAGAGGGAAATACCACATTGATCTGTGGGAGGTCAACCGCCGCTTTATGCTCGCCGCCGGCGTCAAGGCGGAGCATATCACCGTCACCGACGTGTGTACGCGCTGTCATCCCGATGTGCTATGGTCCCACCGCTATACCGGCGGTCAGCGCGGCAGTCTCGCGGCTTTTATCGCCTTGACCGAATAATTCATATTTATCGCAAATGTATCCATACTAACCTTGCAATATGCAATAAGGAGTGGTATGGATGACCTATCAGGAAACGGTGGGTAAAATAAAAGATAAGTTGCGCGTAGACGCGAGCTTTGATATGATGTTCCGCGAACTGCGCGTGGGACACCGAGCGGCGTCCATGTTCTTCGTGGATGGTCTTACCAAAGACGAAGTGCTCGAACGCATGCTGGAATTTATGGCGCAGATACCGCCGCAGGATGCGGAGGGTATCACCGACGCCAAGCAGTTTATCAACCGCTTTATCACCTTTATCGAGGTGGACTGTACGGCAGACACCGAAAAAGTGGTTACCATGGTGCTGTCCGGCGTGACGGCGCTGGTGGTAGACGGTCTCGACCGCATCATCCTCATCGACACGCGCACCTATCCCGTGCGTGGCGTGCAGGAGCCGGAGTCCGACCGCGTGTTGCGCGGTGCGCGCGACGGCTTGGTGGAAACGCTGGTGTTCAATGCCGCCATGATCCGCCGCCGTTTGCGCGATCCGTCGTTGACGTTCGAGGTCATCTCGGTGGGCAGTGTGTCTGCGACCGACGTGTGCCTCTGCTATATGAACGGGCGCGTGGATCAGGCGTATTTGGGAAAACTGCGCAAACGGCTTAAAAGCATCACCATCCCCTCGCTGACGATGGGGCAGGAGAGCCTTGCGGAATGTCTGTTGCGCGGGCAGTGGCACAACCCCTTTCCGCGTATTCGTTACAGTGAGCGACCCGATTGCGCCGCCGCCTGCATTGCGGAGGGACAGATCGTCGTGCTGGTGGATAATTCCCCGGCGGCGATGATATTGCCGACCTCCATCTTCGATTTTTCACAGGACACCAACGACTTTTATTTTCCGCCGATCGTCGGCACCTATCTGCGTCTGGTACGCGGTTTGATATTTATGGCGACCCTGTTCCTGACGCCGATCTGGTATTGGCTCATCAAAAATCCCGAGTTGATTCCGCAGGCGCTGGATTTCATTCGCATCAAGGAGCCGGGCGGATTGCCGCTCATTGTACAATTATTGCTCGTAGAGATGCTCATCGACGTATTAAAACTCGCGAGTCTGAACACACCGACCTCGCTGAGTAACGCCCTAAGCCTTGTCGGTGCGTTGGTGTTCGGTGAATTTGCGGTGCAGGCAGGGTTGTTCGAGGCGGAGCTGCTTGCATATATGGCATTCGTTGCCATCGCGTCTTTTACCCAGCCGAGTCACGAGCTGACCTATGCGTTCAAGCTCTTCCGCTTACTTCTCATTATCTTGATCTGGTTGTTTGACGGATGGGGCTTGCTCGGCGGTATGCTGACGATATTGTTCGTCATGGTCACCACCAAAACGGTGGAGGGCGGTCGTTATCTCTATCCCGTCATCCCGTTTAACGGCAAGGCGCTCATGCGTCTGCTGTTCCGTCAGGCGATCAGCCGTCATAATAGTTAACAGAGGACACGCACCGCCCTTTTTCTCGGCGCATACACTGGCGCAAGGAGGGGTGGTTATGACTTTGGGTGAATGGTTGGCCGCCGTGGGCGTGTTGTTGCTGTCTTTGTACGGTTGCGCCCAGCTGATCCGTCGGGTATGCTTGTGGATCTGGCGCTGTCCGCGCAACGTACGATGCTATCGGTTGGCGGTGCCGCGTGACGGCGGCGCGATCGAGCCGCTGTTTCGCTGTTTGCAGGCGCAAGACGCGTGGGCAGATGCAGGTGCACAATGCACGATGGTGTTGATGCCGCCCTTGGACGAGGCAAGACAGCTCGTGGTGGATCGATTAATTGAAGAAAACCCGTCGGTGGTCGCAGTGACCGCCGCGGAACTTGCCGCTATGGTGGCGGAATTATAAAGATAAGGAGGTATGCAGCGTGGCACAAGAGAATGAAAAGCAGTTGACCGGCACGGTGGAGCACATCGTCTTCTGTAACGAAGAAAACGGCTGGACGGTGCTGGAACTGGATACCGGTGACGCGCTGCAAACCGTGGTCGGCACCCTGCCGAGCGTGCAGGTGGGCGAACAGCTGCGTCTGCAAGGGGAGTTCGTCGAACACCCGAGCTTCGGGCGGCAATTTAAGGCGACCGCCTGCGAGAGCAGTCTGCCCACCGACGCGACGGCGATATTGCGGTATCTTGCCTCGGGCGCGGTGCGCGGCATCGGCCCGAGCACCGCGGCGCGCATCGTTGATCGCTTCGGTGCGGATTCGTTGCGCATTCTGGAAGAAGAGCCGCATCAGCTCGCCAAGATCAAGGGCATTTCACTCAAGCGAGCGCAGGAAATGGGGCAGAGCTTCTGTGCGCAGTTCGGTCTGCGCGAGGTCGTGATGACCTTTGCCTCCTACGGTCTGACGCCGAGCGAGGCGTTGCGCTGTTGGAAGAAGTTCGGGCCCTCCACCTTGGTGAAGATCAAGGCAAATCCCTATCTGTTATGCTCGCCCGGTCTGTATATCGGCTTTGAACGAGCCGATCAGATTTGCCTTGGCTTGTCCGGTGACAAATTGGACGCACACCGTCTGGAAGCCGGTGTGCGCTACGTGTTACAGCACAACCAAGGTAACGGGCACACCTGTCTGCCGAAGGATAAGGTCATTCCGACGGCCGTGGCGCTGCTCGACGTGCCGAGCGAGGCGGTGGAGTCCACCGTCGAGCGCATGATCGGCTTTGATCTCAAAGAGGAGATTTTCGGCGATCGCGCGTTTCTGTTTCTGCCGCGACTGCATGAGGCGGAGTGCTTCATCGCGATGCGTATGCAGTTTATGGGCGGCTTTTCGACCGTCGCGGCGGAGGACCTCGAATTGCGCATCGACGCGATGGAGCGTAATTTCAACATTCAATACGAAAAGCAACAGCGTCTGGCGATGATCGAAGCCATCGCCAAGGGCACGCTGATCCTCACCGGCGGTCCCGGTACGGGCAAGACCACCACCCTGCGCGGCATCATCACCCTGCTCGAAAGCATGGGGGAGACCGTTGCTATCGCCGCGCCGACCGGTCGCGCTGCCAAGCGAATCGCGGAGCTCACGGGTCACGAAGCAAAGACCCTGCACCGCCTCTTGGAAGTCAAATGGGACGACAGCGATTCCCCCGTGTTCGACCGCAACGAGAAAAACCCGTTGGAAGCCGATGCGGTGGTGGTGGACGAGATGTCCATGGTGGACACGCTGTTGTTTGAGAGCCTGTTACGCGCGGTCAAAACGGGCTGCCGTCTGATCATGGTCGGTGACACCGATCAGCTGCCGGCAGTGGGTGCCGGGTGCGTGCTGCACGATCTCATTGACAGCGGTACCGTGCCGATGGTACAGCTCACGCAGGTGTTCCGTCAGGCGCTGGAAAGCCGCATCGTCTACAACGCCCACCGCATTGTTGCCGGTGAAGCGATGGAGCTGGATAACAAGAGCGATTGTTTCTTCCTGCCGCGCAGCTCGCTCGGTGAGGTGAGCAAAACCGTGCTCGATCTGTGCCATCATCGCCTGCCGGATGCCTACGGCTATACCGCGTGGGACGGTTTACAGGTGTTGTGTCCCGGACGAAAAGGGGATATGGGCACGATGGAGTTTAACCGTCGCCTGCAAGAGTTGCTCAATCCGCCGGATAAGAAGAAAGCGGAGATGGCGGTTGCCGGCAACACTTTGCGCATAGGGGATAAGGTCATGCACACGCGCAACAACTACGACATTCTGTGGATTCGCGACAACGGCGAGTGCGGCAGCGGCGTTTTCAACGGCGACATCGGCGTGCTCGAGGAGATCCACGCGCGCGAGGAGACTTTGCGCGTGCGGTTTGAAGATCGTGTCGCGACCTATACCAAGCAAGACGCGCAGGATTTGGAATTGGCGTACGCCATCACGGTACATAAGAGCCAGGGCAGTGAGTTTGACGCGGTTGTACTGCCGCTGTTCCGCAACACGCAGAATCTTTGCTATCGCAATCTGCTGTATACGGCGGTCACGCGCGCAAAGAAATTGTTGGTGCTCGTCGGCGAGCACGACACGATCCGGCGTATGATCGAAAACAATCGCAAGACTCTGCGTTATACCGGTCTGTGCTCGTTTCTGCGGCGCGCGGAGGCGACCGGCTTATGAGGACGGTGCTTGCGTGGATAGTTAACCTGTTCTTTCCACAGCGGTGTTGTTTGTGCGGCCGCGTGATCGCGTGGCGTCAGACGATGTGCACCGATTGCCTGCGCGACGCGCCGTTCGTGTTGCCGCCCGTCTGCGATGCGTGCGGTCGCGGAGAGGACGCATGCACCTGCCGCAAGCGCCAACGCGCGTTCGAACGGTGCGTGATGCCTTTTTACTACAAGGACCTCGGAAAGAAGGGCATCGGTCAGCTAAAAAACGCCGCTGACTATGCGGTGGCGCAGGGCTTTGCCGCCGAGATGGCGGAGGTGGTGCGTCGGGAATACGGCGGCATCGCGTTTGACTGCATCGTGCCGGTGCCGCAGTATTATAAGGATGAAAGAAGAAAGGGCTACAACCCTGCCGCCGTGCTCGCTCGTGCGCTGTCCGAAACGATGCGCATACCGTATCGGGCGAGCCTGCGCAAGCTGTTCCACACCACGCCGCAGAAGGAACTGCGCGCCATCGAGCGCAGCGGCAACCTGCTCGGCGCGTTTACGGTGGACGAGCCGCAGACGGTGACGGGTAAGACGATCTTGCTGGTGGATGACACCATCACCACCGGCGCGACCTTGGACGAATGTGCCAAGATGCTCAAAATCTACGGGGCGCAGGCGGTCTACGCCGTCACCGCCGCCGCATCGGTTAAGGAGTAGGATTTATGAATTTGGGAATTGATCTGGGCACCTCACGTGTAACGATATACCAGCCCGGACGCGGCGTGCTGCTGGACGAGCCGGCGGTCATTGCGGTGGATGCCAAAAGCGACAAGCTGGTTGCCTGCGGCAACGAGGCGGTGACCATGCTCGGCCGCACGCCCGACAGCATCCGCGCGGTCAAGCCGCTAAAAAAAGGCGTCATTGCCGAATACGCGCTCACCGAGCAGATGCTGTGGTATTTTCTGCGCCGCGTTTGCTCCAACCGCATCGCAAAACCCTGCGTGGCAGTGAGCATCGCGGAGAAGATCACCGAGGTGGAACGCCGCTCTTTCATCGAGGCGGTGTACGCTGCCGGCGCGCGCAAGGTGACGCTGGTGCCGCAGACGGTCGCCGCGGCGATCGGTGCCGGTCTTGACGTCAGTCGCCCTTGCGGTCAGATGGTCATCAACATCGGCGGCGGTACTACCGACGTGTCGGTGCTGTCGCTCAAAGGCGTGGCGGTGTCGGATTCCGCCCGTATTGCCGGCGACGCGGTGGACGAGGCGATCGCGCGCTATATTCGCGCGCAATACGGGCTCATCATCGGTGAATTGACGGCGGAGGAATTGAAGATCAAGGTCGGCGGCGCGATGCCGCGTGAGGAGGCCCTCACCGCCGTTGCCAAAGGGCGCGATTCCATTACGGGTCTGCCGCGTGAGGTGGTGGTCACCTCGGACGAGATCAGTGAGGCGATGGCGGAGACCGTCGCGCAGATGACCGCGATCTTCCATCGGGTGCTCGAGGTAACACCGCCCGAGATGGCAGGCGACATTTTGCGAAACGGTCTGTGCGTTACCGGCGGTATGGCGCAGATGTACGGGCTGACGGCGTATATGACGCGGCTGACAGGTCTGCCGTGCTTCGTGCCGGAAAATCCGGCGCTGTGCGCCGCCATCGGTGCCGGCACGGCGTTGCAGTATTCTTCCTCTTTTTCGGAGATCTACGACCTCAACAGCTTCTCCTATCGTCTGTCCGGCAACGTAACGAACTGACCCACAACACAAGAGAAATTTCGACCAAAAGCCACTGTGACGCCGTCACAGTGGCTTCGTTATGCGCTTTTCGTCGTTTCGGGTGAATTTTATTCTCTTTTTCTTCAATAAACCAACACAATATCTTGTGGTGAGAAAAAATATTTTGCTTTTTTCAAACAATATATTGACACTTTTCGGTATGCATGCTATAATGGAATTCCTGACGATAAAATACCGCCGGAAAGGATGAAAATAGTATGAAGATTATTAAACGAGACGGTTCCGAGATGGAGTTTGACCGCTCCAAGATCGAAGCTGCGATCTTGAAAGCGAACGAGAGCGTCACCGGTGACGATCGCGTCACGCCCGAGCAGGCGCGTATGATCGCCTGCACCGTTGAGCAGTATTGCTGCGGTCTCAAACGCGCGATGAGCGTCGAAGAGATCCAGGACCAGGTGGAAAATCACCTGATGGCGCTGGGTAAGTATAACCTTGCTCGCCGCTATATCACCTATCGCTATACGCACGCCTTGATGCGTAAGTCCAACACCACCGATAAGCAGATCCTCAGCCTTATCGAGTGCAATAACGAAGAAGTCAAGCAGGAAAATGCGAACAAGAACCCCACCGTCAACAGCGTGCAGCGCGATTATATGGCGGGTGAGGTCAGCAAGGATATCACCAAGCGTATTCTGTTGCCTGCCGAGATCGTGGAGGCGCACGATGCCGGTTTGATCCATTTCCACGATGCGGATTATTTTGCCCAGCACATGCACAACTGCGACCTGGTCAACCTCGAGGATATGCTGCAAAACGGCACCGTCATCAGCGGCACGCGTATCGAGCGTCCTCACTCCTTCTCGACGGCGTGTAACATCGCCACCCAGATCATCGCGCAGGTCGCATCCAACCAGTACGGCGGACAGAGTATCAGCTTGACCCACCTCGCGCCGTTCGTGCAGGTCAGCCGCGAGAAGATCCGTGCCGAACTGATCGCCGGCTTCGAGGAGGTTGGCGAGACCATCAAACCCGAGAGCCTTGACAAGCTCGTTGAGCGCCGCCTGCGTGACGAGATCCGCAAGGGCGTGCAGACTATCCAGTATCAGGTCGTCACCCTCATGACCACCAACGGTCAGGCGCCGTTCGTCACCGTGTTCATGTACCTCAACGAGGCGAAGAACGAACAGGAGAAAAAGGACCTTGCGCTCATCATCGAGGAGACTCTCAAGCAGCGCTATAAGGGTGTCAAGAACGAAGAGGGCGTGTGGATCACCCCGGCGTTCCCGAAGCTCATCTACGTGCTGGAAGAGGATAATATTCACGAGGGCAGTCCCTACTACGAACTGACCAAGCTTGCCGCGAAATGTACCGCGCGCCGCATGGTGCCCGACTATATCAGCGAGAAGATCATGTTGCAGAACAAGATCGACAAAAACGGCGAGGGCCACTGCTACACCTGCATGGGTTGCCGTAGCTTCCTGACGCCTTTTATCGACGAAGAGGGCAAGCCGAAATATTACGGCCGTTTTAACCAGGGCGTCGTCACCGTCAACCTCGTGGACATCGGTTTGAGTGCCCACGGCGACATGGATAAGTTCTGGGAGATCTTCGATGAGCGCATGGAGCTTTGCCATCGCGCGTTGCAGTGCCGCCACGAGCGCCTGACCGGCACCGTGTCGGATGCCGCGCCGATCTTGTGGCAGTATGGTGCGCTGGCACGTCTGAAAAAGGGCGAGACCATCGACAAGTTCCTGCACGGCGGCTATTCGACGCTGTCGCTCGGCTACGCGGGCTTGTGGGAGTGTGTGTACGCCCTCATCGGCAAGAAACTCACCGAGCCGGAAGGCGAGGCGCTGGGTCTTGAGATCATGAAAAAACTCAACGAGTACACCGCAAAGTGGAAGGCCGCCGAGGTCATCGACTACTCGCTGTACGGCACGCCGCTGGAAAGCACCACCTACAAGTTCGCCAAGTGCTTGCAGAAGCGTTTCGGTATCGTCAAGGGCGTCACCGATAAGAGCTATATCACCAACAGCTATCATATCCACGTCACCGAGCCGATCGACGCGTTCGATAAGCTTGCGCTGGAAGCGAAGTTCCAGGCCCTGTCGCCCGGCGGCGCTATCAGCTATGTCGAGGTACCCAACATGCAGCAGAACCTCGACGCGGTGCTGTCGGTGATGAAGTTCATCTACGACAACATCATGTACGCCGAGCTCAACACCAAGAGCGACTATTGTCAGGTGTGCGGCTATGACGGTGAGATCGTCATTGAGGAGGTCGACGGCAAGCTCATTTGGAAGTGTCCGCATTGCGGCAACACCGATCAGAGCAAGATGAACGTTGCACGCCGCACCTGCGGTTACATTGGTACCCAGTATTGGAATCAGGGTCGTACGCAGGAGATCAAGGAGCGCGTACTGCATCTGTAATTAACAAATAAAAAGTGACTCAACGGCGGTGTGACGCGGTTGAGTCGCTTTTTTTCGTCAATTTCCTCTTTTCAAGAGTCGTAATTTATGATACAATGGAGTACATACGAGGGGGGAAGCGTATGGCGGCAGAGAAGCCAACCGAAAATCGACGCGCGTGTTGTTTCACCGGCTATCGGCCGCATCGGTTCCCTTTTGCCCAAGAGGGCTTGCGCCCCGAGCACGTGCAGGCGGCGCTCGGACGGCAGATACGGCGTCTGTATGACGAGGGCTATCGCACTTTTATCACAGGCATGTGCGTCGGCGTCGATCTGTGGGCGGCGAGCGAGGTGCTCGCGTTGCAGGCGGAAAAGGGCGACGTGCGGTTGATCGCCGCGGTGCCGTTTGAGGGGCAGGAGAGCCGTTGGACGCTCGCACAGCGTCGGCAGTACCGGCGCGTGCTCGCCGCGTGCGCCGAGGTGCATACGCTGTTTACGCCGGAGCAGGCGAACGAAAACGCCGCCGCGTGTTATCGCAAGCGCAACGAATGGATGGTGGACAGAGCAGACACCGTGATCGCGGTGTACACCCCCATTGACGCAGAGCGCCGTTCCGGTACCGCTGCGACGGTGCGCTATGCGCGCAGAAAGCTCAAACGCATCGTGTATATCCACCCGACCACCCTCGCGATGAGCGAGGAAACGGTGCAACAGATCGAATTTTCGTTAGAATAAGGAGCGATTGATATGGCGTTACCCGATTTTCCGATCCCCGGCATGCATTTTTTCGTCAGCGGCAACGGGTTTACCGGTAGCCTGAAAGGGCTCAATTACCGCATTGAACCTGTCAAAGCGAACGAGGAAGAGGATATCAAGGCGCATTTTGCAGTGTTTGTTTGGTATGGTATGCTGTCGAGCGAATTTGCCGAAAAGCAGGCCGAGGCGACCTTTCCGCTGGATGCAGACGGTCGCGCGGCGTTAATAGCTTGGCTCGAAGCACAATATAAAGCGTACAGCGAGAAGTGACATAAAAAAGCAAGGCACCATCGGAAGATGGTGCCTTGTCTTTTTGTCTATGGGCTACAAAAAAGATATTCTTGCCGTTTTTACGTATGACTTCGAACTCTCGCAGTTTTCAGTGAAGTATCGGCTAACGCCGAAGTGAAGTTATGCCTACGGCATAGTGAAGTATTATGCGCGTGCATAAAATGAAGTTAAGTGCGCCGCTCACTTCCGCAGAAACTTCACTGTCCGCAGGACAACTTCACTTGCGGAGCAAACTTCACGCGCCGAAAGGCGCACTTAGTTGAAAAACCGACAAGTCGAAACTTGTCGGTTTTTCTGGAGCAGGTAAAGGGAGTCTGAACCCCGAAGTTCTCCGCCTTTTGTCTTTCCCTTCGTTTTCGCTCCTTCTGCGGCGACCTTCTATATTTGCCTGCGGCAAATAGGGAGGTTTCTCCTGCCCCTTTACGCGAAAAAGCAAGGCACCATCGAAAGATGGTGCCTTGTCTTTTTGTTTATAGGCTAC
>JAFQFY010000064.1 GCA_017398485.1 Clostridia bacterium | reverse complement strand
TGGCGTGGGAGATATGACAATTATTCGCGGCGCCCACGGTATCTGCGTGCAGGTCGATCAAAAGGAGTCCTCAATCAACCTGTCCGATATGGATGGTGTGATCCTGCCCGGCGGTATGCCCGGTACGCTGAATCTCGAGCAATCGCCCGTCGTACAAAACGCAATACGCCACGCCATTACTCACAATCTACCGATCGCAGCCATCTGTGCGGCACCCTCGATACTCGGTCACGCCGAGATGCTTAAAGGACGCTCGGCGGTTTGTTTCCCCGGGTTTGAGCACGCACTCATCGGCGCCAACCTTGTCACGGCGTCCGTTGTAACAGACGGCAATATCACCACCGCAAAAGGGGCAGGCGTTGCACTGGATTTCGCTCTTGAGCTCGTCAAAGTCTTTTGTTCGCAAGATAAAGCCGAAGAAATAAGGAGTGCTATACAATGCCGATGATCGACATCCGACCGGTCAAAACGGCGTTGCGTGAAAAATATCGAGCGATCCGCACGGCTATGACCGAAGAAGAAAGAAAAAGCTGCGATGAAGGCGTTGCCGCGCAGGTGCGCCGTCTGTGGCAATATAAAAGCAACCACACCTTGCTGGTATATGTATCCACTTCGATCGAGGTAGATACCTTCCGAATTATCACAAATGCTCTGCAAGACGGCAAGCGCGTCGCTGTACCGCGCTGTGTACCGGGAACACGGAATATGGAATTTTTCTATATTCAATCGCTTGACGTGCTGCAACCGGGCTCGTTCGGCGTTCTCGAACCCGACCCTGCGGTGTGCGAACCGCTGACCGATCTTTCGTGCGGTTTATGTATCGTGCCGGCTTTCAGCTATGATTGGTCAGGTTTCCGCCTTGGCTACGGAAAAGGGTATTACGACCGTTTCCTGTCGCGTTTCGAGGGCAATATTATCGGCATCTGTTACAGTAACTGTGTGCAAAAGAGCCTGCCGCACGGACGTTTCGATCGTCCGGTGGAATTATTGGTGACGGAAAAATACCTACGCCGTATTAAAAATCGTCCCGGAGGAGTGCAAGGATATGCAAAACGATAGCAACTCGAAAGGCGACGTCGTCATGGACGATGCGTCGCAACAGAATACCGAGATCACGGCTGACACCGAGCTTGACAATGCAATGAGCAAGCGCGCAGAGCAGGTGAAGAATTTCGTTTTAAACGTCGATGTTGACGAAATTCCCGACATCAACGGGGATGAACCTCTCGAGGAAAAAATTATTATTTCGGCGGCGGCAGTGAAGCCTGAGACTGCCGATGCGACTGTGAAGAATGCGCCTAAACGCGCGGCAAACAAGGCTCTACGCCGCGTTTTATACGCCTCCTTCGTCATTCTGCTGTCGGCTCTTATTGCAGGCGGCGGAATACTGTATTTTTTTGAAGTCAGCGGCATCAGCGGCACTTCCGAAGTGGTCGCTATCAATATCCCGTCCGGTGCATACACGCAGCAGATCGCTGCGATATTAAAGGATAACGGCCTTATTAACAGCACTCTGATCTTCCGCTTATATTCAAAGCTGACAAAGGCGGACGGCAAATGGCAAGTCGGTACATTTATGTTGTCCTCTAACATGGGATATGCCGGTATTGCGGAAGAATTACAAACCGCCACGCCGCGCGCAAACGTTGACGTGACTATCCCCGAAGGCTATACTGTGCCGGAGATTGCACAATTACTTGAAGAAAAGGGCGTGTGCACTGCGACGGATTTCACTAACGCCGTCGTCAACGGTAGCTATGACTACGATTTCGTTAAAGCAATTCCGACGGCGTCCGATGGGGAAGAGCACGCCGGACGCATTTATCGCTTGGAAGGGTATTTATTCCCGGATACATACAATTTCTACAAAGACAGCACAGGCACAATGGTCGTTGAACGGATGCTCGCTAACTTCGACAGCAAGCTCACTCCCGAACTGCGTCAACAGATTAAAAACAAAGGTTGGACGATCGATCAAGCAGTGATATTCGCGTCCGTTGTACAGGGCGAGGCAGGCATGCCGGAGGATATGTTGGGCGTTTCTCGTGTGCTGACTAACCGTATGCAACCAAATTCCGGCTACGCTAAGCTGGAATGTGACTCAACACGCGACTATGTTAAAGCCATTCTGCCTGGTATCTCCGGTACGGACGCGACGTCCAGCGCATACGACACTTACGTGCGCAGCGGTCTGCCGGTAGGAGCGATCAACAACCCCGGTATGCAGGCGATCAAAGCGGCGCTCAATCCTTCGAACGACCCCAAACACGCCGATTGCTATTTCTTCGCCACCGATTATGACACCGGCATAACCTATTTTTCCAAGACGTTTTCCCAGCATGTTGCAACATGTATCAAATATAAAATCGGAATGTACGGATAACGAAAAAGCCGGAGTTTACCTCCGGTCTTTTTCTGCGTTACAGGAGGAATTCAGATGAGCAACCACTTGATACCGGAGGTTTTGGCACCTGCCGGTGATATGGAACGGCTGGATGCCGCCCTTAATTTCGGTGCCGATGCCGTGTATCTTTCCGGCAGCAAGTTTGGTATGCGTGCCGCCAGCGCGAACTTTGACAGAACTGCACTCGCCGTAGCGGTGACCAAGGCGCACGCCTTGGGGAAAAAGATCTACGTTACCTGCAATATTCTTCCGCGAAATCGCGACTTAGACGAACTGCCGGATTACTTTTCCTATCTCGATTCCATAAGAGTCGACGCGCTGATCGTAAGTGATTTCGGTGTCATGGACATTGCCAAAAAATATGCGCCTCACGTCGCGTTACACATCTCCACTCAATTCGGCGTTGTCAATCATGCAACAGCGACTTTTCTGTACAATCTCGGCGCCAAGCGCGTGGTGTTAGCACGTGAGTTGTCCATGGCGGAGATTCGTGAGATCCGCGCCAAAACGCCGAACGAACTGGAACTTGAAGCCTTTGTTCACGGCGCTATCTGCATGTCCTATTCGGGACGCTGCGTCATATCCAATTATCTGACAGGGCGCGACGCTAACCACGGTGAGTGCGCACAGCCTTGCCGCTGGAAATACAGCATTGTTGAGGAAACACGCCCCGATCTTCCCATGACCCTCGAGGAGGATACAGACGGCTCGTATCTGTTTAACGCCAACGATATGAATATGATCGAGCATGTTGCCGATCTGGCACAATCCGGTGTTGCTTCACTCAAGATCGAGGGACGCGCAAAATCGGCTTATTATACCGCTGTGACTGCTAACGCCTACCGCCGCGCCGTTGACGGATATATCGCATCAGGGTTCTCTGCCGACTACAAGCCGGAAAGGTGGATCGTGGAAGAACTGAATAAGATCAGCCACAGACCCTACGGAACGGGGTTTTACTACGGCTCGCCGTCACAATATCTGCTCAAAGGCGGCTACATTCGCTCTTATGAAGTTGCTGCCATCGTCGAAGAATGGGCAAACGGCTGGCTCAAGCTTTCTCAACGTAACCGTTTTTTTGCAGGGGACACATTAGACGTGCTCGAGCCAGGTGGCAAGCCGTTTGACTTTACAGTGGAATATATGGAAAATGATGAGAGATTGCCGATTTCTTCTGCTCCGCACCCAATGATGACCGTATGGGTGCCGTCAAAGCGATCCTTAAAGCCGGGTACATTATTGCGATTCAACAAAGAAAATATTTAAGCATTTTTTGGATATCCTATCACCGAAAGGTCGGGGATTTCCATGGTAAAGCGGCTTAAAGTTACATTCACAATACTGCTGCTCGTTTTCTGCATCCTGCTTGGACAATTGTTGCGTATTTCCTATGGAAAGCCGGCTCAGGTGGCAGCCTCGCAGAACTCTTGGACGGTAAACGTCGCCTCGAGTCGCGGTACCATATATGATACAAACCTCGAGCCGCTTGTCAACGAGAAGCATATATACAGCGCTGCTTTAGGGCCATCTGAAGCACTACTGTCACATATCTATTCGTCTACCACGACGGAGGATTTTGCTGCGTTACGCGAACAACTGCGTAAAGGCTTACCGGGCGCTGTCCGTTTGACACAACCCGTGGCATTTATTGATGGACTGGAGTTGTTCTGGACACCGACGCGATATGATGATCGTCTCGCGGCACCGCATGTTATCGGGTATTTGGACAGCGGTGAAACCAAAGGCGTTGCAGGAATCGAACGCGACTATGATGAACTTCTAACGCGCTATAACGGTAAGGCGACTGCGACCTTTGCCGTTGACGGCAGCGGCCGCCTGCTCGCCGGAGTCGAGCCATATTGCCAGGATACCACAAAAAATTCCGTCGGCGGCATCGTACTGACGCTCGATAAAAATATTCAGCAGATCGTCGAAAGCGTCGGCGATGAATCGCTCAACAAAGGTGCGCTGCTCGTTATGCGTTCCGACAGCGGCGAGGTCGTTGCCATGGCGAGTTACCCGACCTTTCAGCCGAACAGCGTTGCGGAGAGTATTGAAACGGACAACGGTGCACTGCTCAATCGTGCGGTATCTCTTTATGACTGCGGCTCGGTGTTCAAGATGATTACCACGGCAGCCGCACTGGAACAAGGCGTTCCGGTCGATACCGCTTTTGATTGCTGCGGATTTATCGATGTGGAGGACGTTCGGTTTCACTGCCATAACCGCTTAGGACACGGCAAACTCTCTATGACAGACGCGTTTGCGCAATCCTGTAATTTATATTATATCCAATTAGCCGAACGCATCGGCGCGCAAGCTGTGTATGACATGGCGATCAAGTTCGGTCTTGCCGAATCGCTTTCGCTGTCTGCATCGATCACAGCACCGCAGGCGGTGTTGCCGGATATTAACACCTTGTTATCGAGTCGCTCTGCCACTGCAAATTTCTCCTTTGGACAGGGCTATTTGATGGTCAGTCCCTTGCATATAGCTAAAATAGCCGCCGTGATTTCCAACGGCGGCATCGATACGACACCGAGTCTGATCAAAGGCTTTGTCGATGAAAAACTGCAATTTTCAGCCGTACAAGAGGGGAGAGGCGGAAAGAGGATAATCAGCCGCACAACAGCCGACGCTCTGCAACGCATGATGGAAAAGGTCGTCACGGACGGCACAGGCCAGTCGGCGTCGCCAAATTCCTGCACAGCGGCCGGGAAAACAGGCACAGCGGAAACCGGACAGATTTCCGGCGATGCGCGCGTCACGCAAAGTTGGTTTGTTGGCTATATTCCGGCAGAAAATCCGCAATTCGTTATCTGCGCATTGACCGAAGATGCGAACAACGCTTCGGAAAAATCCACTGTTTTATTTAGAAAAATCGCGGATAAACTGTCCGAAGAAGGCATAATTTAATAAGATCATAATACGAAAAAACGCGCCATTATCAATGGCGCGTTTTTTCGTCAGTCTTCATCGTTCTTTTTGTTCGCTTTGTTCTCAACATGAGCCAACGGCGAGGAATCCGCAGCTCGTTTGAGCTGATCCGTCGACGTGTGCGTGTAGATCTCGGTCGTGCCGAGATTTTTATGTCCGAGTATCTCTTTGAGCACCAGCACATCAACACCGCCTTGCTGATACATCAGTGTCGCCGCCGTGTGTCGCAACTTGTGCGCCGAATATTCTTCGGCACCGGCAACCTGTTTCAAATAGCGTTTCACGATATAATGGATGCCTTGCAGGCTGATTCGATCCTTGGTGTGCCCGTAAAACAAGGCTTTTTTATCCTTCGTGCCTTCGATCGGCCGTTTGACAAGATATGCGGCAAGCGCCTTTTGACACGCTTCATTTAAGTACAAAATACGCTCTTTATTACCTTTGCCGATAACGCGCAAACTATTGTCGCTACGTACATCGGACAGATTTAAACCGGCAAGCTCTGCTCGACGCAGGCCGCAGTTAAGCAACAAGGTCAGTATGCAATAATCACGTTCTGCGTATTGCCCTGTTGTTGCTAAACGCAACAACTCAAGAGATTGGTCCAACGTCAAGTATTGCGGCATTCGCGAGGGAAGCTTCGGTAAACTGAGGTTTTTGGCCGGATTATCGTCAAGCTGATGGGTGATATCACACAAATAATAGAAGAAACGGCGCAAGGAAGATACTTTGCGTGCGCGCGTGACGTTGCTGTTGGAACGTTCGCTTTTGGCATAATTCATGAATTCGAACAGATCGTTTAGCGTAACCGTTTTTAATAGAGGGATATCTACTAAACGAATGTCCGGCTGCTGATCAGCAGATTCTGTAACGATGGAGCGCTGAATTAACAAGAAACGAAAGAACGTGCGCAGATCAATAAAATATCCGTTGACGGTATTTTCGGAGCGACCTTTGATCGTTTCCATATAACCGAGATAATCACGCAAAACGGGAGGGCACTCGGCTAAATAGGCTTTATCCACACAAATCAGCACCTTTCATAAGAATTTAGCGTTATTAACTCCCCTAAACTATATTAAATATTAATTTAGTATAGTTAACCATTAATTTACAGGGATACGATAAGGGACTGTTATTCCCTTCTTATAATATATAACCGCGTTCGAGCATGGACTGTGCTGCGAGCAAAACGCCGATTTTACCACTGGAATAGTTAATTCCACCCTGCATGTACGCCGCAAACGGCTCACGCAACGGCGCATCGGCAGACAATTCAATCGACGAACCCATGGTAAACGCTCCGGCCGCCATGATCACTTTGTTGCTGTAGCCGGGCATATCCCACGGTTCAGGCACAACAAACGAATCGACCGGTGCGCCTTTTGCATGCCCTGACAGAACGCAATTAAATTTTCTTCATTATTGAGTAGAATCGTTTGGATGATATCACCGCGCACTTCATCCACACTCGGTGAAACGACAAAGCCAAGCTCGCTGAACAAGGCGGCAGCGTAGACGGCTGTTTTCATCGCCTCCCCTACCACGTGCGGAGCTTGAAACAGGCCCATATACAGCGAGCGGTTGTGTCCCAGCGACGCTCCGACCTCGCGGCCGAGGCCGGGCGTAGTCATGCGATAAGCACATTGTTCGATGCATTCCTTTCTGCCGCACAGATAGCCGCCGTTTTCCGCAATGCCGCCACCCGGGTTTTTGATCAACGATCCTGCGATCAGATCCGCACCGACCTCACAAGGCTCGCTTTTCTCCACAAACTCGCCGTAACAGTTATCTACGAATATAACAACATCGGCACGCACCTCACGCACAGCATCGACAATCTCACGGATCTTGTCGATCGTTAGGCTCGGACGTGTACAATAACCGCGTGAACGCTGAATATGCACCATACGAATGCCGTTGTTTTCACGCATTGCCTTCTGTATTGCCGGCAGGTTCGGCTGTTGAGCCTCGTTGAGGTCGACCTGCTGATAGTGTATTCCATATTCGGCAAGCGAGCCGGCAGACGCTTTTTTATGTCCAATAACGTCCTCCAAGGTGTCATAAGGCGCGCCTGTAGCGGCGAGCAGAGTATCGCCGGGTCGAAGCATAGCGAACAGCGCAATTGAAATAGCGTGCGTGCCGGAGACGATGCTGTGGCGGATCAGAGCGTCCTCTGCCCCCATGATATCCGCTAAAATTGCGTCCAGAGCATCCCTGCCTCTGTCGCCGTAGCCATAGCCGGTCGTCGGCACGAAATGACTCTCGCTGACCTGGTGACGAATAAATGCCGACAGCACCTTTTGCTGATTATAATCCGCTATCTCCTCAATGCGTGCGAATGTCGCGGATGCACGCGCTTGCGCGGCGTCCGATATAGCCAACAAACGGCTGTCGACGGTGAAAAACGGTGTATTCATCTCTTATATAACCTCCTGTTACGGCAAGACGAGTTCAGTCCACGTGCCGTAAGGCTTAAATCCCAGCTTTTTATAAAGCCGTGACGCATATTCGTCCACAGGATTGATCAGTATCCGTGCCTGCGGCAACATAGCGAGCAGTTCAAAAATGCACTTTGATGCCAATCCTTTCCCACGGTGCGACGCCGCGGTAGCGACGCCGCCGATGAGTGCTATCAGCGGCGTTTCGGCGACCGACATGGCGCTGCTGACGATCGTTCCCTCGCGTTGTATGGCGGCGATATGACAGCAGCCGTGACGCACACGATGCGATACGTCAACATACCACTGCTCAAACGGTGAGAATTTGTCAAAATTATCCTTCAAAAAAGCGTGAAGTGCCGCGATCGAGGGCGTTTGTGTGTGTAAAGAGGTTTCGCTTGACACGTTTTCAATGCCCAAAACCTCGCCAAGCTTCACTTCTTTGGCCCGCAATCGAACGGAAAGCAGGTCGGAAAGCGCACCATCGGTATGAATTATACGGACATCTGCATGCATATGCAAAAAACTCAGCCATTCTTCGTTCGGCGTTTTCGTGCAATGAAACACGCAGAAACCATCCATGATCGACGCGAGTGCTCCTTCCCCATCCGCGTAGAACCGAACAAAAGGAGCGTCCTGACCGTAGGCGATTTTGAGCGCATGTATGCGCACAGCACTCTCTGACATAATCGGTTGCGCGAAATCCTGTTCGTTTGCCTGCCGTATCATAGCGTCAACCTCTCCGCTAAAAGCAAAATAAGCGATTCCAACGCCTCGGCATCGCGCCATGCGGCAGTGCAGGATGCCGTGTGAATATATCGACACGGCAAGGATACGGCCGCCATCTTCACGCCCGTGTGAGATCGCTGGAGCGCGGCGGCGTTGTTACCGCCGGCAATACGCGTTTTCGTTTGTGTCGGAATGTTCGCATCCTCTGCCAGAGAACGAATTCGCATATACAGTTCTTCATCATACAACGTTGCACGATCCGCAAAGGAGACCACAGGGCCGCCGCCGACGCGGCATACACAGGTCTTCTCAGTACTGTCGGCAATATCTGCCGCAGTGGTAGCGTCAATTGCTATCGCAACCTGTGGTTTTACCGACTCGCCGACGACCTTCGCGCCACGGCAACCGATCTCCTCCTGTACGGAAAACGACAGCCAAACGTCGCGTTCGGGCTGCTTCTCGGCGAGAGAAAGCAAGACGGCACAACCAATGCGATCGTCGACCGCCTTCGCAAAAAACAAGTCATTGGAAAGCTCGCACAGAGGTGAAACAAACGTTCCCCCCTGCCCTATCGCAACTAACGCTTCCGCCTCATGCTTGTCCGTGGCGCCGATATCAATGGCCATATCCTCTGCCTTCGGGACAGTGTTCTTCTCTTCCGCAGAACACTGATGCACCGGCTTACCACCGATAACACCGTTAATGTTGCCAACGCGCACGCGGCGACCGAACAGTGCCTCGTTTTCAATGCCGCCAACGGTCGAGAAGCATAAGGATCCGTCGTCATTGATGTTCGTGATCATGAAACCGACTTCATCCATGTGCGCGTCAAAAAGCACCGTTGCGGTGGCTTCATTCTTGCCATAGAGGTGTACCAGAACATTGCCCAACGCATCCACCGTGACCTCTTTCGGCGCAGAAGAACCGTTGAGTTTATCCAAAATATACTCCCGTACTGCGTGCTCGCGACCGGAAATTCCGTCTATGGTACAGAGCTCTTTGAGAAGTGTTTTATTCATCCGCAAGCGCTCCTTTCCATTCGATCCAGGCCGCCATCAGATCGCCGACCGCTTTGACATCAGAAAGATCGACAGACTCGACCGGCGTATGCATATAGCGAAGCGGAATCGAAAGCAGGGCCGACCTAACACCCATACCGCTGACACTAATAACGTCAGCATCGGTACCGGTGGTTTCTGCCATGATCTCGAGCTGATACTCGATTGCTTGGTCTCGCGCGAGCAACACAAACTGTTCGCTCATCTGCTTATCCAACACCGGCGAGAAACCGATCATCGCACCCTTACGCATCCGACCGCATTTACGCGCATCTGCATCGTGAGATAACGCAAAGGACACATCGGTCACAACAGCGTAATCGGGGCTGATCTTGCGTGCCGCCACCGCGGCACCGCGACAGCCGAGCTCCTCCTGCACGGAGAAGGACACCGCAACGCGCACTCGGCGGCTTTTAAGCTGTCGCAAACAGTGTAGAACAGCCGCCATGCCACAACGGTTATCCAGACTCTTAGAGGATACGACCGAGCCGTTGAGATGCGTGTAATTCGGCGCAAAGCCGACTCGAGAGCCGAGCGGAATACGGATCCCCGCAGTTTCTTTGTCCATGCCGACGTCGATGGCAGTGTCGGTAATCTCCGGCAGTGTATAACTTTCCTTTTTTAAATGCGGCGGCACTGAGCAAAACACACCGTTGTAGCAATTCTCCTTGCCATAAACGACTACGGGTTGCGTCGCAACCGTCCGCTTGTCAACACCACCGATCGGCGCGACGAACAAATAGCCGTTTTCATCGATGCTCGTGACCATAAAGCCGATCTCATCCATGTGCGCCTCAAGCAAAACGGTCTTAGCTTCGGAGGACTCAGCATGGCGTACCGCCAGTATGTTGCCAAGGGCATCCTGCTCGATCTCGTCTACCAGCGGCGTGAGCAATTTGATCGCTTGTTCAACAACGCCGCCTTGACTCGCGCAACCGGGCGCCGAGCAGAGCAATTCCAGTTCTCTGTCTATCGTATTCATCAGAACTCCTTATCGTTTATTTCGCAGGCAACGCCTTGACCAACGACTTAAAGTGGTTGCCGCGTACCTCGAAGTTTTTGTACATATCAAAGCTGGCACTCGCAGGCGACATGAATACGATATCGCCTTCCTTGGCTAACTTATAGGCTGTTTGCACGGCTTCCTCCATATCCGCTACATGGTAGATTGGCAGATCGGAATGAGCGCGGATCGCCGTTTCAATCGCCTTGGCCGTTTTGCCCATCAGGATGGCTGCCTTCACCTTTTGGGCGGCGACAGGACCCAGCGGATCGTAAGGAATATGCTTATCGTAACCGCCGGCAATGAGAAACACCTGCTGTTTAAATGCGCGCAGGCCGGCGATCGTGCGCGAAGGGCTCGAGCCGATCGAGTCATTGTACCATTTAACGCCGTTAAGTTCGCGCACAAGTTCGCTTCGATGCTCGACGCCGCCAAACGAAACGGCGAATAGACGGATTGCCTCAAGCGGCGTGATACCCCAAACGGCTGAGATCGCCGCCATGTAGTTTTCAACGTTGTGCTCGCCGGGAATTTTGATTTCATCCGCATTCATCACGATGGTGTCGGTAGTGCCGTCTGAAACAATGATGTTACGGTCAGCGTCCAACCAACAGCCGCGCTCCACGCGCTGCTTGCGCGAAAAACGCCACACCTGACCCGGCGCATCCTCGCTGTATGCGACGGTATAAGCGTTATCCGCATTTAAAACGGCTCTGTCACTTTTATGTTGATACGATATGAGATTTC
>JAFQFY010000063.1 GCA_017398485.1 Clostridia bacterium | reverse complement strand
GCAGATCCTCGTCGGTGCCGCCGATGCCGATCTCGTTGGAAAGGCCCCACACGACAATCGAGGGGTGGTTGTAGTTCTGGGAGATGAGCTCCTTCATCTGCGAGATGGTGTTCTCGCGACCGCCGGGCATGTGCTTGGAGATGTAGGGGATCTCCGCCCAGATGACAAGACCGCGCTCGTCGCACAGATCATAGAAATACTGGTCGTGCTGATAGTGCGCCAGACGGATGGTGGTGGCGCCGACCTCACAGATGAGGTCGATGTCCTCCTCGTGATGCTCGGGGAGCAGGGCGTTGCCGACACCCAGACGATCTTGGTGACGGGACACGCCGCGCAGGGGATATTCCTCGCCGTTGAGGATAAAGCCGCGCTCGGGGTCGATCTCAAAGAAGCGGCAGCCGAAGCGTGAGCACACGTTGTCGATGACCTCGCCGTTTTCGATCAATTCCGCCTCACAGCAGTAGAGGTAGGGATCTTTGCGACCGTTCCAAAGGCGAACATTCTCGAGGGTGAAGGTGGCGGTGATATCCGCGGTCTCGATCTGCGCGAGTTCTTTTTCCTCGGCGTCATAGACGGTGTAGCGGATGGTCTGGCCTTCTTTTTTGTTCGTCAAATAGGTCTCGACCTTGACGGTGGCGTCCTTGCCGTTCACCGTCGGGGTGATGGCGATGCCGGGCGTGCCGTAGTAGTCGAGGTCAAAGTGGGAGTCTGCCACGCAGACGAGGTTGACGTTGCGGTACAGACCGCCGTAGAAGGTGAAGTCTGCCATCTGCGGATACACCGTCTCGTTGGCGCTGTTGTCCACCGCAATGGCGAGGAGGTTTTCCTCTTTCAGCGTCTCGGTAAGGTTGACGCGCCAGGTGGAATAGCCGCCGTCGTGATGCGCGAGCTTTTCACCGTTCAAATACACGTCTGCCGAGGAGTTCGCACCGCGGATCTCCAGATAAACCTGCGCCGCCTCGGGCAGGTCTGCTTTGGCGATGGCCTTGGCGTAGACGGCGGTGCCGCGGAAATAGTCGTTGCCGCCGTCCTGACCGTCGGTGGCGTTCCAGGTGTGGGGCAGGTTGACCGCTTCCCAGTCGGTCGGCAGTGCCGCAGGGATCTCGGTCTGTTTATTGAATACCCAGTCGGCATTCAGGCTGATAACGTTTCTCATAAGAACCTCCAAAAAATCATTGTTCGCTCAAAAATGTCCGACTGCCGAAACAGTCGGACATTCCTGTCAGAATTATTCGGCGCGACGCGCGGCGAGTTCGGCGTTCATCTGTTCCATGGTCTTCTTATCCAAGTTGTAGATAACGCCGAGACCGATGAACTGGACGATAGCCGAGAACATATACAGACCGGCCGCCAGCCAGCACATGTTGTGGACAGTCTGCGCAGACTGTCCGCCGGTGCCGAGGTCTGCGACGTAACCGAGCAGGCCCATAATAGCCAGCACGATAGAGGGGCCGACGCCCTGTGCGAGTTTACGGAAGAAGGAGTGCAGCGAATACACGGTGCCTTCTTCACGCTTGCCAAACTTCCACTCGCTGTAATCGATCGCGTCTGCCATCAGTGCCCAGGACACGCAGGTGTATACACCCATGCCCATGCCGAACAGCACCAGACCGATCAGATAGACGACCAGGGAGATGCCCTTGTCGGGGATCATCGGGAAGGTCAGCATGACCAGACCGCCGACGAGGGAGGCGATGGTACCGGCAACGGAGGCTTCCTTTTTGCCGTATTTGTTGACGATCTTCTTGATGAAGGGCATGAAGAAGAACATGGGAACGAAGCCGATCATCTGCACAAGACCGGAGAGCTGCGCCATACCGAAGTGGGCAGCGAACATGATGGTCACGGCGGTGCCGGCGGCATTCATGCCGAGGAACATACCCATCGCGGCGAGGGTCGCGCCGACAGCGGGACGGTTCTTCATGAAGTTGCCGAACGCCTTGATGACGTTGAACTTCTCGTTCTCGTTGGTCTTGACGGAGTTCTCATCCACGCGGATGGTGATGTTCTTGATCATGAAAAGGAAGCAGAGCAGACCCAGAACGCCCATGATGAGCGCGGCGATGAACACGCGATCGCCCAGCAGGGTCTCTGCCTGCACGCCGGTTTCGGGGTTGATGACGGGCGTGCCGTCGGCGTTGAACTCTTTTTTCCAGATCAGTATGGGTAGCAGGATGTTGGGCAGGATGTTACCGATCATCGAGCCGATGGAGCGCCAGGTGGAAAGCTGGGCGCGCTCGCCGGCGTTCTCGGTGACGAGAGACAGCATCGAGCCGTAGGGAACGTTGGCGATGGTGTAGAACGCATCCCAGATGATATAACCGCCGATGAACAGAGCAGCCTTGACCCACACGTCTGCGTTCGGGAAAGGCAGGAACACCGCGGCGCCGCCCACCAACAGGCCGAGAGCACCGATCAAAATGTACGTCTTAAATTTGCCGAGCTTATACTGTCTTCTGTCGGCGTCGATCAACGAGCCGATCATCGGGTCGTTGATCGCATCCCAGATCTGCACGATGAGCAGCAGGATGGACAACAGACCGGTCTCCAGAGCCATAAAGACCAACCAGAAGGTCTGCACCGTGTTTTTAAGGGAGAAACTCATGTTACAACCGAGGTCGCCGGCGGCATAGGCGAGCTTGTCGCGCATGCCGAATTTGCGATGTCCTTTTTCGTCCAGGACAACTTGCTTTGCCATTGTGAACAACTCCTTTAATTTATATTACTAAGGTATGATTCTATTATAAAACCAAGCGCGTTGACATAGTGAGGATTATTTTTTGTAAAATGTATATAATATTTGTGTAAATACTTGAAAGAAAGCAAAAATTACACTATAATAAAATAACAATTGGAATAAAATTAGCAAAACTATCCAACAAAGGGAGATGGCTGTGTGTTTTACGATCTGCAACAACAGTTTTTGGAAAAAACCTGTGAAAAATTGCGCGTGCGTGTCTGTTGTGTGCATCAGCACGCGACGGTGGCGTCGTGGCAGGCGGATAAGCTGGATTATTTGGTGCAGGCAAACGCGCATTTTTCGCCGCCTTTGGAGGAACAGTTCGCCGCTGCACAGGATAACGTGTTGTACCGTTCGGCCGACGCCTTTGGGTGCTGTATAATATATATGCGTCTGCCGCAGACGCGCAAAGCGACCCTGTTGGTCATCGGCCCCTTTCTGGAAAGGCCGTTGGAACAGGAGGAACTGTATGAGCGTGCCGAGCAGCTTCGCATTCCGACCAATCAGTTGGCGGCGTTACAGACGTACTACGGCCGTTTTTTGCATTTTCCCGAAGACAGTCCGTTGTACGCGATGGTGGAGACGTTTGCCGAGTATATTTGGCAGGGGACGGAGAAATATAGTTTTCGGGATAATCGCCCCGAAACGTCGGGTGAGTCCGTGCGTCGCGCGACCGATCTGCACGTGCCCGATCCCGAGATGGCAATGCGCATGATGGAGGAGCGCTATGCGTTCGAGGCGCAGCTGATGGACGCGGTCTCCAAGGGCTTGACGCATAAGGCGGAGATGCTGTTTTCCGGTTTTTCTCCGACGTCATTTGAACGGCGCTTATCCGATCCGTTACGCAACCTGAAAAACTACGCCATCATCACCAATACGCTGCTGCGCAAAGCGGCGCAGGACGGTGGCGTGCATCCGCTGTATATCGACAGCCTGTCGTCGGATTTTGCACGTCGCATCGAGCAGCTGCCCGACCCGACGGCGGTGCAGGCGTTTATGCTGGAAATGTTCCGTTCGTATTGCCGTCTGGTGCGCAAGCATTCCATGAGCGGCTATTCCCAACCGGTGCAGAAAACGATCGTTCGTATCGACTCGGATCTGACGGCGGATCTGAGCCTTTCCGCACTCGCCGCCGCACAGGGCATTAATGCGAGCTATCTGTCGGCGCTGTTTCGGCGCGAAACGGGCGAGACCGTGACCGATTACGTCAATCGCAAGCGTATTGCGCTCGCGACACACCTGTTGACGACTACTGCGTTGCAGGTACAGACGGTTGCCGCGCACTGCGGCTTTACCGACGTGCATTATTTCTCCAGAGTTTTTAAAACGATGACAGGCGAAACGCCGCGCCGTATGCGTGCACGGCAGAAGGAGGGCGTGGGATGAACACGTTTGAGAAAATATATGAGCAGGTGCGGCGTATTCCGCGCGGCAAGGTCGCGACCTACGGACAGATCGCCGCGCTTGCAGGCAATCCGCATTGGTCGCAGATCGTCGGCTACGCTTTACACGGCAATCCCGAACCGGGTGTCATTCCGTGCCATCGGGTGGTCAACCGTTTCGGCAAGACCGCCGCGGCGTTTGCGTTCGGCAGCGGCAATCGACAACGACAACTGCTCGAACAAGAGGGAATCACGTTCACGCCAGACGGCACGGTGGATCTCGCGCGGCATCTGTGGAATGGGGAATGATAAAAAAGGCGTGAAGCAAAAATTGCTTCACGCCTTGTATTATGCTTCGACGGTTTCCTCGTCGTGTTCTAAGTTCTTAAACTTCTTCCAGATGGGGATCGCGATGAGCATGCACAACGCCGTGGCACCTATAAAGATCAAGCTGGTATCGGCGACCGCTGCCCAGCCGAATTCCTCTGCGATGACGGCAAACAGATAGTTTTGTATCACCAGACCGATCGCTCCGCCTGCGTTGTTAATGCCTGCGACCGTGCCGTTGAGACCATATTTGGAGAAGCGCATGGTGTAGTTCATGAGCAAATACTGGGTGCCGTTGAGCAGCATCGAGATGATGCACAAGCATGCGATAACAATCCATTCGTTGATCTGACCGACAAAGTGGATCAGCGCGCACAGTGGGGTGCTCAGGGCGATCAAGAAAAATGTGCAAGCTATTTCGTCCTTGAAGATGCGCGGGAAGAGAACGTATCGTGCAAATATTAACCCTGCAATGCCTGACACGATCACCAGTGCGTTAAGCAGATTGCCGATCGAGGGGGTGATGTGTTCGTATGATTCCATCAGCATGGTGGCGGACAGGGTCTTGTAGCCGTTTTCCACCGCCGCGCGCAACATAACCTTCACCGTCATAAGAAACACACATCCGAGCGAAAAGATGGTGGCGGTCGACATGTTGTGGTTTACAAGCTTGATCGGCTCGTTGGTGTGGACACCGCGCGGCACTTTGTCGGGAACCATATACGGTTCCACGTGGCGAGTGACGAGGTGCAGGACGATGACGCAAGCGAGCAGCACCATGGCGGAGATGGCGAAGTTGTCTTGCCAGCGTTTGACGGCGGCAGCGACGAGATACGCAACGAGAATGCCGGAAGACGCAGAGAAGGAGATGAGAAATGCCGCACGCGGACGGTGATCGGGCGCGAGCTGGGACGAGACGATCTTAAACACGCCCGGCCAAATGGCGAACTGTGCCACGGCGTTGAACGTCCATGCAACAAGCATCACGATATAATTCTGCGTAAAGAAGACGATCCCGTTGGCGATCGCCGCGCCGATGATACCGATCTTGATAAGCCGTTCGGGATTGTAACGATCCACGGCGATGCCGCCGACGATCTGCAAGGGCGCGTATACCAAATAGAACAAGGCGGAGATGAGACCCGTCTGGGATTTCGTCAACACGCCGGCGTCCACGATCGCCGCCATCGCGGCGCCAAAACAGCTTTTGGTCATGTATATGAGAATATATACGATAAATACGGTCCAGAACAGCAATAAGCTCTTCTTTTTGTCCTCCAAATGCATACGGCAACCTCCCGCTTGGCATACCCGAGATCAACTGACACCTACATTAAAGCACAAACCAACGGTATTTGCAAGAGGAAAATCAAAAGCTTTTCAGTGGGCAAAAAAGTCCGACGGATGCGCCGAAAGGCGCATCCGTCGGACGGTGAGATCGGGGGGATTATTCCGCGTCGGCGGTTTCGGTTTCCGCTTTGGCGTCGGCTTTTTTTGCCTTGTTGCTTCCGGCGGCCTTAACCACGTATTTGGACAGGAAGAACAGCGCCAGGACGTTGGGGAGAACCATCAGGTAGTTGAAGAAGTCGGTCAGCTCCCACACGAGGTCATTTTTCAGCATTGAGCCGAGGAAGATGAACGCGATGGCAACCACCGAATAGATGGCGACGGCGACCTTGGAGTGCTTCTTGAACATATACTGCACGTTGAGCTTGCCGAAGAAGTTCCAGCCGATGATGGTGGAGAAGGCAAAGAAGAACAGGCAGATCGCCACGAAGATGTTACCGAAGTTGCCGAGGAAGGGCAGGGCGCCGGAGAATGCTGTCTGCATGGCATTGGTTTTGGACAGTTCGCCCGCCGTGGTCGCGGCGACATACGCGTCACTGCTCAGGCTCGCCAGACCGCCCTCGCCGGCGTACAGGGTGGAGATGATCACCAGCGCGGTCATGGTGAGAACGACGAAGGTATCGATAAACACGCCGATCATGGCGGCGACGCCCTGGTCATGCGGCTTCTTGACGTTCGCCATCGCGTGCGCATGGGGCGTAGAACCCATACCGGCCTCGTTGGAGAACAGACCGCGCTTGGCACCCTGGCTGATGGCGGTTTTGAGGGCGTAGCCGATGCCGCCGCCGATGAGTGCTTCGGGGGTGAAGGCGAACTTGAAGATCATGCCGAAGGTTTCGGGGATATACTGGATGCGCGCGATGAGCACGACAACACCGCCGAGCAGGAACAGACCTGCCATGATGGGAACCATTTTCTCGGTGACCGAGGCGATGCGCTGGATACCGCCGAGGAAGATAAAGGCGGCGATCACGGCGACGACCAGACCGGTGACCCAACCGGGAATACCGATGGCGGTGTTGACCGCCTCTGCGATGGAGTTGGACTGCACCATCGAGCCCATAAAGCCGAGAGCCAGGATGGCGGCAACGGAGAAGAAGCCGGCCAGGAAGGTGCCGAAGCGACCTTTGAAGACTTTCTTGATGTAGTAGACGGGGCCGCCGTGGACGGTGCCGTCCTCGTCAACGACGCGTGTCTCCTGTGCCATGACAGCTTCCGCGTAGATGGTTGCCATGCCGAGGAAGGCGATGACCCACATCCAGAAGATGGCGCCGGGGCCACCGATGAGGATGGCGCCGGAGGCACCGACGATGTTACCGGTACCGACCTGTGCCGCGATGGCGGTGGCGAGCGCCTGGAAGGACGAGATACCGCCCTGCTGCTTGCCGCCGCGCAGCGAGAAGTTGCCAAAGACCTTTTTCAGGCCCTCACCGAAGCAACGCACCTGCACAAAGCGCGTTTTGATGGTGTAGAACAGACCGACGCCGACGAGCAAGATGATGAGAATGTAGTCAGACAGATAGGCGTTGGCAGTTGCTACGATTTCCAAGATTTTTTCCTGCATGAGTTTTCCTCCTCAAAAATATTATGTCAAAAAACAAAAGGTCGGGATTTTCTCCCGACCTCAAAAGTACATAAAGTAAAACTTACTTTGTTCTTTTGCCTGAGAGAGTTTAGCCCCTGCGGCACTCAATTTAATGAGCTTCTCCAAAGTATGTCTATTGACATAGTCGCATTATACTATACAATTTTAATAAAAGCAAGGGGCTTTTGCAATTTTATGCAATAAAGCGATAAATTGATAAATTTTCGAAACAGAATAATTAAAAGTTGACAAACGCGCGCGGCTTATGTATAATAGGTGAGCGACGAACACGGAGAGTTGTCCGAGTGGTCGAAGGTGCAGCACTCGAAACATAGTCGGGTCTGT
>JAFQFY010000062.1 GCA_017398485.1 Clostridia bacterium | reverse complement strand
TAAACCAGGATATCTGCCGTTTAGCATAGTGATGTGTAGAAATTTTTAATTGCTTCACGGCACATTCAAGAGTGATCTCGCCGCGCACGTACGGCATCAGCTCCTTGTACCCGATCGCCTGCAACACCGTGGCGCTCGGCGCAACCCCCATCACCATACGCACCTCGTCGAGCAGGCCGTTTTGCAGCATCTTATCTACGCGGCGATCGATCCGCTCGTATAATTGACTGCGATCGCGGTAATTCAACAGAAAAAGGCACGGCGTATACGGCGACGGCTCGCTCTTTGACAAACGCACCTGCTCACTGATGGTCTGCCCCGTCGTGTAATAGACTTCTAACGCACGCACAATGCGGTTGAGGTCGTTAGCGTGCAGACGCGCGGCGGTTTCGCTGTCAATAAGGCGCAGCTCTTCGAGCATCGCTTCGCCGCCGAGCTTCTCGGCTTTGTCTTTCAGTAAGGCGCGCAATGCATGATCTGTTTCCTGCTCGAAAAAACGGATATTTTCGGCAAAGGACTGAATGTACAGACCGGTGCCGCCGCACATGAGCGGTGTCTTTCCTCGCGCATAAATATCCGAGAACACCGCGTTGGCATCCTCAATATAACGAGCAACGCTGTATTGTTCCTCAAGCGGCAAAAAGCCGAGCAGATGATGCGGCACGCCTTGCATCTCCTCGACGCTCGGTCGCGCCGTGCCCACGCTGATACCGTCGTAGATCTGCATAGAGTCAGCGGAGACGACCTCGCCGTTGATGCGTTTTGCGAGTTCGACAGCAACCGCCGTCTTGCCGGAAGCGGTCGGTCCGGCAATGATGGGATACGGACGAAAATTCTTTGCCAAACAACCACCTCCCAAAAGCCGTATTACAGAATACGACCGAATTGTTTTTCCAGTTCTTTGCGCGTCATCTCGACGCAAACAGGACGCCCGTGCGGACAATAGCGGATATTCTCTTCCGACAACACGCGCCCGGCGATCTCCTCGAGTTCTTCGGGTCGGCTGACATCGCCGCCTTTGGTAGCGGCACGGCACGCCGTCGAGTGATAGATCCAGTCGAGTTTTGCCGACAGCACTTCTTGTCCACCGCTCGCCAGACCGGCGGCGATCTCCTGAATCGTTGCCTCAATATCCTGACCCAACAGGATCATCGGGAAAGAACGTACGAGTACCGAATTGCCGCCGAAATCCTCCAACGTGATACCGGCACCGGACAACACATCCTGATTTTCCACCAGAGCGGTATGTTCCTCACGGCTGACGGTAATAGAGATCGGCGCGAGCAACACCTGCTCGTCCACTCGCGCACTTGCCTTGAGTTGATTGTAGAGGATACGCTCATGCGCTGCATGCTTATCAATAATATATAAGCTGTCGTTCATCTGCGCAAGAATATAGGTGTTAAACACCTCGCCGATCACGCGAATGATCGGTGTATTGTCAAACAACGGCGGTTGCTCAACCGCGTGGATCAGCTCCTGTTCGACCGCTGACGTCGGCTCTGTCGCAGGCGCGGCAATCAGCGAGGACGGCTCATTGGCCGATTGCACTTCACTGACAGGTTCCGGCGGCGTCAACGGCAACGGCTTGCCGTCGTCATGCAAAGAAAGATCCTGAGGACGATCGTCGTCCACCACCAGATCGAGAAAACTGCGTCGCGGCGCAGGCGACACGGGCGGCGCCTTAGGAACGGAAACTATCGGCGTCGGTGCAGGCGGCACGATCGATGGCTTTGCGGCCGGTGTCGGCGGCGCGATCGGTTGCGGTCTCGCCTGCTCCTCTTTGAGTAGAACGCGCCGAATTCTATCGCCACTCTCCAATGCCGACTTAACGCCGTAATACACCGCGTCAAACACCGGCTTTTCGTTAATAAAGCGCACCTCGATCTTTGCAGGGTGGACGTTAGCGTCCACCGTCTCTGCCGGAAGGGTCAGGCACAACACGCAGGACGGGAAGCGTCCGACCATGATAACGCCCTTATACGCCCTTTCCAGTGCCACCATCGCCGTCTGGGTCTTGACATAGCGGCCGTTAATAAAATAATGCTGCATCGTGCGGTTGGCACGGCATGCCTCTGGTTTGCAGATATAACCGGACACCTGCACACCGCCCATCGAATAATCAACGGGAACCATGCCGGCAGCAAACGGTTTACCGAAAACGGCGTGAATACAGTTAAGCAGATCGCCGTCGCCGGAAGTTTGGATCTCGTTGCGTCCGTCACGGATAAATCGCATGGCTATTTCGGGATGGGACAGTGCCAGCCTCTCCATTACGCCTGCGACCGCATTGCCTTCGCTGACGTCCTTTTTGAGAAACTTCATTCGCGCCGGAATGTTGTAGAATAGGTCTTCGATGATAAAGGTCGAGCCTTCGGGACAGCCGGCATCCTCAACGAGAATTTCCTCACCGCCGTGAATGACATAGCGCGTACCGACGATCTCATCCTGCACACAGGTGGTCAACTCCACACGTGCGACCGCGGCGATCGATGCGAGCGCCTCGCCTCGAAAGCCGAGAGTGCTGATGGCATATAAGTCCTCCTCGTTACGCACCTTGCTCGTCGCGTGACGCAGAAACGCCGTTGCCACATCCTCACGGTGAATACCGCTGCCATCGTCTGTGATACGGATATATGTCACACCTCCGTCGCGGATCTCAACTGTGACATGCTTTGCACCGGCGTCGATGGCGTTTTCCACCATCTCTTTGACGACCGATGCCGGACGCTCAACGACCTCACCGGCGGCGATCAATTCCGCGACGTGCTTATCTAAAACCTGAATCTTTGCCATAGAGGATCACTCCCGTCATTGTGGTTAATACGCGCTCGCTTCCTTAACGAGACTGTACAGTTCCTGCATCGCCTCGATCGGCGTGAGG
>JAFQFY010000061.1 GCA_017398485.1 Clostridia bacterium | reverse complement strand
TCCTGCACCGCCTTGCCGTGGAAACGGTTGGGCAGCCATGGGGCCGAGTTGGAGTAGAAATACCAACGGATCGCATCCGCGCCGTAGGTCTGCAACGCTTCCATCGGGTCGACAGCGTTGCCCTTGGACTTGGACATCTTCTGTCCGTTCTCGTCCTGCACGTGGCCAAGTACGATGACGTTCTTAAACGGTGCTTCGTTGAAGATGAGGGTCGAGATCGCGAGCAGAGAATAGAACCAGCCACGCGTCTGGTCGACCGCCTCGGAGATAAAGTCTGCAGGGAACTGCTGCTTGAACAGATCCTCGTTCTCGAACGGATAGTGATGCTGAGCGAACGGCATCGCGCCCGAGTCAAACCAGCAGTCGATGACCTCGGGAACGCGTTTCATCTCGCCGCCGCATTCGGGACAACGCAAAGTCACCGCGTCGATGAAGGGACGGTGCAGTTCAATATCGTCGGGGCAGTTATCCGACATGGTTTTGAGTTCCTCAATACTGCCGACGGAGTGCATATGACCGCAAGAGCATTCCCAAATATTGAGCGGCGTGCCCCAATAGCGGTTACGGCTGATACCCCAATCCTGCACGTTTTCCAGCCAGTCACCGAAGCGGCCTTTACCGATGCTCTCGGGGATCCAGTTGACGGTGTTGTTATTGCGAATAAGATCGTCCTTGACCGCGGTCATTTTGATAAACCACGACTCACGCGCATAATAGATCAGAGGGGTGTCACAACGCCAGCAGAAGGGGTAATCGTGCTCGAACTTCGGTGCGTCAAACAACTGACCGCGGCTGTCGAGGTCGACGAGCACCTTCGGGTCGGCATCCTTGACGAACAGGCCGGCAAACGGCGTGTCCTCAGTCATGTGACCGGCGCCGTCGACAAGCTGAACGAAGGGCAGATCGTATTTGCGACCGACCTGGGCGTCGTCCTCACCGAACGCCGGTGCGATATGCACGATGCCGGTACCGTCGGTCATGGTGACGTAGTTGTCGCAGGTGACGAAGAAGCCTTTTTTCTTCTGCTTATCAGCAAGCACCCTCGCGCAGTCAAACAGCGGCTCGTATTCCTTATGCTCCAGATCGCTGCCGACGTAGGTTTCCAGAATCTCGTAGGCAGGCGTTTTCTCGTCGCCGAGCTTGCCGAGCACGCGATCGAGCAACGCCTTGGCGATATAATAGACGAATCCGTCCGCCGCCTTGACCTTGCAATACGCCTCACGCGGATTGACGCACAACGCCACGTTAGAGGGAAGCGTCCACGGGGTGGTCGTCCACGCGAGGAACCACGCATCCTCCCCTACGACCTTAAAGCGTACGATCGCACTGCGCTCCTTGACGGATTTATAGCCCTGCGCAACCTCGTGGCTGGACAGCGGCGTGCCGCAACGCGGGCAATACGGCACGATCTTAAAGCCCTTGTACAGCAGACCCTTATCCCAGATCTGCTTGAGCGCCCACCACTCCGACTCGATGAAGTCGTTGTGATAGGTCACGTAGGGATCGTCCATATCCGCCCAGAAACCGACGATGCCGGAGAATTCCTCCCACATACCCTTATATTTCCAGACGCTCTCTTTACATTTTTGGATAAAGGGATCCAGACCGTATTCCTCGATCTGCTCCTTGCCGTCAAGGCCGAGAAGCTTCTCAACCTCCAACTCGACCGGCAGACCGTGAGTGTCCCAGCCGGCCTTACGCGGCACCATCGCGCCCTTCATCGTGCGATAGCGCGGGATCATATCCTTGATAACGCGCGTCAGCACGTGTCCGATGTGCGGCTTGCCGTTCGCCGTCGGCGGACCGTCGTAAAACGTATAGGTCGGGCAACCCTCGCGCTCCGTCATGCTCTTTCGGAATACGTCGTTTTCCGTCCAGAACTGCAACACCTCACGCTCGCGCTGCACAAAATCCATGTTGGTCGGTACTTTCTTGTACATTCTGATTCCTCCCGTAAAACAAAAAATCCTCCGTCCGTAAACAGGACGAAGGCAAACTTCGCTATACCACCCATTTATCTGCATACCATCATATGCCTTCCCTTTAACGGAGGAAACCCGTCCGTGCTTACTGGGCGATACCGTTCAGCCGGCGACTCCGGAGGGATATTCACACACGGGGCAAAACCGTCGGGCTTACACCATCCCCGACTCGCTGACGGATACCATTGTGCGCTACTGTCTCCATCAATGTCTTTCAACTACTAATATTACCCTATACCCTATTAAATGTCAAGAGAGAATTTTTCATAAAAAACGACGCTCGGCAAACGCCGAGCGTCGAAATGAAACTTATTCGGGAAAACGCATCTTCGTGTAAGCGGCAATCAGTTCGACGGTATTGTCAATTCCCGTCTTTAAGCTATCGACGATCAGATCGTAGCTGTCTGCGCTGCCCCAACGGGTGCTGGCGTAGAAATTGTGGTAGCTGGCACGCCGTTTATCCGTCTTGACCATCAGGTCAGCCGCCTTCTTCTCGGTCAGATCATGCTTCTCCATCAACCGCTTGGCACGCTCCCGCGGATCGGCACGCAAAAAAACATTGATGACGCGGTTGCGCTGGGACAGCGCATAATCTGCACAGCGGCCGAGAATGACACAGCTCTGCCCCTCGTCAGCGAGTTTTTGGATCGTTTCGAACTGCGCCAAAAACACCTTCTGATGAATGGGTGTCTCATACTGCACGCCGGCCGTGCCGTAGTTACCGATGGATAAATAATACAGTAAACTGTTGGTCGGCACTTCGTCATAGGCCTCAAAATTTTCCGGTGCGATGCCGCTGTTTTTTACCGCCAGCTGCAACAATTCTTTATCATAAAAGGCGATGCCGAGTCGTTCAGCGAGCTTCTTGCCGATCTCGTGACCGCCACACCCACACTGCCGTCCGAGGGTAATAATCGTTCCGCTCTTCATTAAAACAGGACCTCCATTCGCTTGTTAGCATTGAAACTGTTTGTTTCACCAATACTATTATAACAAAAATATTGTGATTTGTACAGTGTTTTATTGCACTTTTAACAAAAAAATTTCAACCGCTTTTTCGCTATGTCGCGTTCGGTTTACAATGCAACAAAAATCCATGCAACTGGATAAATTCTCCATTGTCTTTGTGCATATATGAGGATAAAATAATACTCGAAAAATGCTTTTTTAGGAGGAAAAATCGTGAGAAAGATTGCTGTTATCACCAGTGGCGGCGACGCCCCGGGTATGAACGCTGCCGTGCGTTCCGTCGTGCGTACCGCCATTCACGAAGACATGGAGGTCTACGGCGTCGTGCGAGGCTATAACGGCCTGATCAACGACGAACTGGTTCCCATGGAGCTTCGTTCCGTGTCAGACATCATTCATCGCGGCGGCACCACGCTGTTTACGGCGCGCAGCCCTGAATTCCGTACCGAAGAAGGCATGCAAAAAGCCGTCGCCACCTGCAAGCGGCGCGGCATTGAAGGCGTGGTCGTCATCGGCGGCGACGGCTCTTTCCGCGGTGCACGCGACTTGACCGCACGCGGCATCCCCTGTGTTACCATCCCTGCCACCATCGACAACGATATTTCCTGCTGTGAAGCCACCATCGGCTACGACACCGCGGCAAACACCGTCATCGACATGGTGGATAAGCTGCGCGACACCAGCCAATCGCACGACCGTTGCAGCGTCGTAGAGGTCATGGGTCGCCACGCCGGCTGGCTGACCATGAGTGCCGGCATTGCTGTGGGCGCAACCAGCATTCTCGTGCCCGAGGTCCCCTATGATTTCCAAAAGGATATCGTCGACAAAATGAAAATGTCATCTGCTACCGGCAAACACCATTTCATCATCATGGTTGCTGAGGGCATCGGCCACGTCGACGAATTGGCAAAGCGCATCGAAGAGGCGACCGGTGTCGAAACGCGTGCGACCATCCTCGGTCACGTGCAACGCGGCGGCAACCCGACGGCGCGCGATCGCATCCTCGCCAGCCGCATGGGCAACTACGCCGTACACCTGCTGTTGCAGGGCAAAAGCAACCGCGTCGTTGCCATCAAGAAGGATCAGCTCGTGGACTACGATATCACCGAAGCGCTGGACATGAAAAAGCCGTTCGATATGGATATGTATCGCATGGCGAACGAAATCTCCATCTGATATATCGCAATATATGAAAATCTCCCCACCGTCTATACCGACGGTGGGGAGATTTTTCAATTAAAACACGACCGCATGGCATTCGCCGTGCGGTCGTTTTATCATTAGAACAAGCCGGTGATCTTACCGTTTTCGTCGACGTCGATTCGTTCGGCGGCCGGCACACGCGGCAAGCCGGGCATGGTGAGAATATCACCCGTCAGCACCACGATGAAGCCGGCGCCGGCAGACACCTTGACGTTCTTGATGGTCACGGTAAAGCCGTCGGGCGCACCGAGTTTGGTCGGGTCATCCGAGAAGCTGTACTGCGTCTTGGCAACGCACACGGGGCACTTATCGAAGCCGAGCGCGGTCAGCTGCGCGATCTGCTTTTTTGCCGCCGGCAGAACGGTGATGCCGTCGCCGCCGTACACCTTCTTGACGATGGCTTCGATCTTATCCTCGATGGAGCCGTCAAGCTCGTAGGAGAAGGTGAAATCGCCCTTCTCCTCCTCGCACAGACGCACGACCTCGCGTGCAAGCGCCTCGCCGCCCTTGCCGCCCTCTGCCCACACGGTAGAGAGAACGGTGTTTACGCCGAGCTCCTTGCACTTGGCAATAATGAAGTCGATCTCGTTGTCGGTATCGGTCGGGAAACGATTGACCGCCACGACGCACGGCAGTTTGTATACGTTCTTGATATTTGCGACGTGACGCAGCAGGTTCGGAATACCGCGCTCAAGTGCACCGAGATCCTCGGTGGCAAGCTCGGTCTTTGCCAGACCGCCATGCATCTTGAGCGCACGCACCGTGGCAACGACCACCACCGCGTCGGGAGTGAGTCCTGCCATACGGCACTTGATATCAAGGAACTTCTCTGCGCCGAGATCCGCACCGAAACCGGCCTCGGTGATCGCGTAGTCGCCCATTTTCAACGCCAGTTTGGTCGCCATGACCGAGTTGCAGCCGTGTGCGATATTGGCAAACGGACCGCCGTGCACGAACGCCGGCGTGCCCTCGAGAGTCTGCACGAGGTTAGGTTTAAGAGCATCTTTGAGAAGTGCGGTCATCGCACCGACAGCGTTAAGATCGCCGGCGGTGACGGGCTTATCGTCATAGGTATAACCGACGATGATGCGCGACAGACGCTCTTTAAGATCCGAAATGGAGTTAGACAGGCAGAACACCGCCATGATCTCGCTGGCCACGGTGATATCGAAACCGTCCTCGCGCGGCACGCCGTTATTCTTACCGCCCAGACCGCCCACAATGGAACGAAGCTGGCGGTCGTTCATGTCCACGCAACGCTTCCAGGTGATCTTGCGCACGTCGATGCCCAAGGCGTTTCCCTGCTGGATATGGTTGTCCAGCATCGCCGCGAGAAGATTGTTCGCGGCGCCGATGGCGTGGAAATCGCCGGTGAAATGCAGGTTGATATCCTCCATGGGCACGACCTGTGCGTAGCCACCGCCGGCGGCACCGCCCTTAACGCCGAACACGGGACCGAGCGACGGCTCACGCAAAGCCACCGTCACGTCCTTGCCGATGCGGCGCAGGCCGTCTGCCAAGCCGATGGTGGTGGTGGTCTTGCCCTCGCCGGCAGGCGTGGGGGTGATCGCCGTCACCAGCACGAGCTTACCGTCGGGGCGGTCTGTCTCTTTGAGCAGAGACGGGTCGATCTTCGCTTTGTACTTGCCGTATTGCTCGATATACTTCTCATCCACGTGTGCCGCCGCCGCGATCTCGGCGATCGGCTTCATCCGGCAATTTTGAGCAATTTCAATATCGGATAAATACGCCATAGTTACCACTCCTTACTTATAGTAGCGGACCGCCGCTTCAAACATACGAATATCATAGTTGCCGGGAACGTTCTTATACAGGCCGTCGGCGATACGCTCGCTGTGACCCATCTTACCAAACACGCGGCCGTCGGGCGAGGTAATGCCCTCAATGGCGAACAGCGAGCCGTTGGGGTTGAAGTTGATATCCGCCGTGGCGTTGCCGTCAAGATCGACATACTGCGTCGCGATCTGACCGTTCTCGGCGAGCGTCAACGCCAGTTCGGGCGAGGCAAGGAACTTGCCCTCACCGTGGGAGATCGGCACGTTGACGATATCGCCCACGTTCATCAGACTCAACCACGGCGACTTCACGGACGCGATGCGCGTGTGCACGATACGGCTCTGGTGACGGTTGATGTTGTTGAAGGTCAGCGTCGGGCAATTTTCATCGGTGTCGATGATCTTGCCGTACGGCACCAAGCCAAGCTTGACCAGTGCCTGGAAGCCGTTGCAGATACCACACATCAAACCGTCGCGATTGTCCAGCAGGTCAGTGACCGCTTCTTTGACCGACGCATTGCGGAAGAAGGCGGTGATGAACTTCGCCGAGCCGTCCGGCTCGTCACCACCGGAGAAACCGCCGGGGATAAAGATCATCTGCGCTTGCTTGACCTTGTCGGAGAACGCCGCTACGCTGTTCGCCACCGCGTCGGCGGTGAGGTTGCGAACGACGAAGATCTCCGGCTCGGCGCCGGCACGCTCCACCGCACGCGCGGAATCGTATTCACAGTTGGTGCCGGGGAACACGGGAATAAGCACTTTCGGCTTGGCCACCTTGATGGCCGGCGCGAGCGTGCATTTGCCGTCGTAGGAGAAAGTCGGCTGTGCTTCGACGGCTTCTGTCGCCTTGGTGGGATACACGTCCTCGAGCGTCGCGGCGTTGAGCGCGTACAGCTCATCGACGCTCGCGGTATCGCCGCCCAGCGAGATGACGCCATCATCGGTGGTAACACCCAGCTTGAGCGCACCGGGGATGCTGACCGCCTCGGTCAGCTCTGCGACGATGAAATCGCCAAGCGGCAGATACCAGTCGCCGCCCAGTTCCGTCTCGGCGGCAAAGCCGATGTGGTTGCCGAAGGACATCTTCATGATCGCTTCCGCGATACCGTTTTCCACTGCCCAGGCGGCCTTTACCTTGCCCTGCCGACACAACTCATGGAACGCTTCCCACGCCGTCTTGACGGAGTCAGCAGACCCTTCAACAGGACCAAACACGTACACGGGGTGACCAGCCGCCTTGAACTCAGGGGTGATCACGTCGTTTTTATTGATCGGCGCGATGGCGAAGGAGATGAGCGTCGGCGGCACGTCCTTGTCAAGGAACGAACCGGACATGGAATCCTTGCCGCCGATCGCGGCCGCGCCAAGCTCTAATTGCGCATCCATCGCGCCCAACAGCGCGGCGAACGGCTTGCCCCAACGGGCAGGCTCGGTTTTAAGCTTTTCAAAGAACTCCTGCAGAGTCAGGTACGCCAGCTTATAATCACAGCCGGCAGCGACCAGCTTCGCCACAGAAGAGTAGACCGCGGCGTGTGCGCCGGTGTAGGGGTCCACCGACAGAATATCGGGGTCGCAACCCCAGCTGAACACGCTCGCCTGATCGGTCGTCTGACCGGGAAGCACGGGCAACACCGCCGCCATCGACTGCGCCGGCGTCAGCTGACGCTTGCCGCCGAACGGCATTACGACGCTGCCGGCACCGATGGTGGAATCGAAGCGTTCGACAAGACCACGCTTGTCGGCGGTTTTAAGGGAAGCCGCCATCTCACGCAGCGAGCCGAACAGCGGATCGCCCAGTACCGTCAGATCGTTCTTGACGACGTCGATAGAGGCGTGTTTGACCGCTCCGTTGGTATCAAGGAACGCACGCGACAGGTTAGCGATGGTCTGACCCTTCCAGTTCATGACCATGCGCGCCTCTTCGGTGACGATCGCCACGCGATACGCTTCCAGATTCTCCTGTTCGGCGAAGGCGATAAAGCGGTCGGCATCCTCGGCGGCGACCACCACCGCCATACGCTCCTGCGATTCGGAGATGGCGATCTCGGTGCCGTCCAGACCGTCGTATTTCTTGCGAACGGCGTCGAGGTCGATACGCAGACCGGGAGCCAGCTCACCGATCGCCACCGACACACCGCCCGCGCCGAAGTCGTTGCAGCGCTTGATAAGGCGCGTGACGTCGGGGTTGCGGAACAGACGCTGGATCTTGCGCTCTTCCGGCGCGTTACCCTTCTGCACCTCGGACGCCATGGTCGTCAACGATTTCATGTTGTGGCTCTTGGAGGAGCCGGTGGCACCGCCGATACCGTCGCGGCCGGTACGGCCGCCGAGCAACACCACCACGTCGCCCGCGGCAGGACGCTCGCGGCGCACGTTATACGCCGGTGCGGCCGCAACGACGGCACCGCATTCCAAACGCTTGGCGACGAAGCCGTCGTGATACAGCTCCGCTACATGACCGGTCGCCAGACCGATCTGGTTACCGTAAGAGGAATAGCCGGCCGCCGCCGTCTGACAGATTTTGCGTTGCGGCAGTTTGCCCGGCAGGGTCTCGGCGATGGTCTTGCGCGGATCGCCGGCGCCGGTGACGCGCATCGCCTGATGCACGTATGCACGACCCGACAGCGGATCGCGGATGCAGCCGCCGATACAGGTCGCCGCACCACCGAAAGGCTCGATCTCGGTCGGGTGGTTGTGGGTCTCGTTCTTGAACATCAAGAGCCAATCCTGCTCCTCACCGTCCACCGTTGCAGTCAGATGGATGGAGCAGGCGTTGATCTCCTCCGACTCGTCAAGTTCGGGGAGCATGCCACGCTTTTTAAGAACCTTACCGGCGATGGTGGCGATATCCATCAGGGTCTGAGGACGCGCCGCCGCCTTCTCCTCGCCGTAGACCTCCACACGTGCCGCCAAATAGCGATCGTAGGCGGCCTGCACGGCAGGCGAGTCGATGCGCACGTTCTCGAAATGCGTCGAGAAGGTGGTGTGGCGGCAGTGGTCGGACCAATAGGTGTCCACCACGCGAATCTCGGTAATGGTGGGGTCACGCTTTTCTTCGTCTCGGAAGTAGTTTTGCAGGAATTTCAGATCGTCGAGATCCATCGCCAGACCGAGATTGTCAAGCAACGCGGCAAGTGCACTCTCGTCCATCGCGATGAACCCGTCGACGGTCGCCACCGCGCTCGGCACGGCGTGCTCCACAGCGAGCGTGTCCGGCTTATCAAAGCCTGCCTCTCGCGCTTCCACGGGGTTGATAACGTATTTCTTGATCTGCTCGAGCTGTGCCGCAGACAGATCGCCGTACAACGCGTACACCTTTGCGGTACGGATGAGCGGTCGGTCGCCTTGCGAAATGATCTGAATGCACTGCGCCGCAGAATCCGCGCGCTGGTCAAACTGACCGGGCAGATATTCCACCGCGAACGCGGTCGCGTCGGTGAGATCGATCTCGTCGTAAAGAATATCCAACTGCGGTTCGGAGAACACGGTGTTCTTCGCATAATCGAACAATTCGGCGCTGATGTTCTCCGCATCATAACGGTTGAACAAGCGCACGTCGGTCAGTTCCTCGATGCCGAGCAACACATGGGCGTCGGACAACAAGGCCTTCGCTTCGTTGGCGAGTTCTTGCCTTTTTTCAACGAATACTCTGTATACCATCAGTTCTTCTCCCCCATAGCCTTTAATGCCCGTGCACCGATATCGCGGCGATAGAAGGCGTTGTCAAACTGCACCCGTGCAGTCAAAGCATACGCCTGTTCGATCGCGGTCTCCAACGTGTCGGCTACCGCCGTCACGCCCAACACGCGACCGCCGTTGGTCAGCAATGCGCCCTCTTTGCGTTCGGCTCCTGCTACGTAGACGTGCGATGCGACCTCTTCGGGCACTGTAATGGCAAACCCCTTGTCATACGCTTGCGGATAGCCTTTGGACGCCATAATGACACAGCAGGCACTGCCGTCGCGGAATTTGACGGACGTTTCGGCCAGTGTGCCGTTGGTGGTCGCCTGCATAACCGTCAGCAGATCACTTTCGAGCAACGGCAGCACCACCTGCGTTTCGGGATCTCCGAAACGGCAGTTGTATTCAATAACCTTCGGGCCGTTCGGCGTGAGCATCAGGCCGAAATAGAGACAGCCCTTAAAGGTTCTGCCCTCGGCGTTCATCGCCGCGATGGTCGGCAGGAAGATGGTGCGCATACACTCGGCGGCGATGTCGTCGGTGTAATAGGGATTGGGTGCGATCGTACCCATGCCGCCGGTGTTCAGGCCCGTATCGTTGTCGCCGGCACGCTTATGGTCCATGGAGGACACCATCGGAACCACCGTCTTACCGTCGGTAAAGGACAAAACGGAGACTTCGGGGCCGGTGAGGAACTCCTCGATAACGACGTGGTCGCCGCTCGCGCCGAACTGCTTGTCCTGCATCATGGAGATCACCGCCGCCTTGGCCTCCTCGCGCGTCATGGCAATGATGACACCCTTGCCGAGCGCCAAGCCGTCTGCCTTGACTACCGTGGGGATCGGTGCCGTGTCGAGATACGCGAGTGCTTTGTCACAGTCGTCAAACACCTCGTAGGCGGCCGTCGGAATGCCGTATTTTTTCATCAGATCCTTGGAAAACACCTTACTGCCCTCGATGATGGCGGCGTTGGCGCGCGGACCGAAGCAAGGAATACCCTTTGCCTCCAGCGCGTCGACGCAGCCCAGCACCAGCGGATCGTCGGGCGCCACGACAGCATAGTCGATGCCGTTGTCCACCGCAAAGGCGGCGATCTTGTCAATCTCCTTGGCACCGATGGCGACGCAGGTCGCATCCTGCGCGATGCCGCCGTTGCCCGGCAACGCAAAGATCTCTTGGATCTGCGGATTTTCTTTTAGCTTTTTGATAATGGCGTGCTCACGGCCGCCACCGCCGACAACCAGTATTTTCATATTCTGCCTCCTATGGGGAGTTATACTCTCGTTATTAGCCGTAAATCGGGAATTTCGCGCACAAAGCCTGTACCTCGGCAGACACGCGCTCTTTGTTACCCTCAAAGTCGACGATAACATCCTTGATCCATTTGGCAATGAGCTTCATCTCCGGCTCCTTGAAGCCGCGCGTGGTCACCGCCGGAGTGCCGATACGCACGCCGCTGGTGACGAACGGACTCTGCGGATCGTTCGGAATGGTGTTCTTGTTTGCGGTGATATGCACCTCGTCAAGATAATGCTCCAATTCCTTGCCGGTCAGGCCGGTATCGCGCAGGTCGAGCAGCATCAGGTGATTATCCGTGCCACCGGACACGATGCGGATGCCCTGCTCTTTGAGTGCGTCGCACAGCGCGGCGGCATTTTTGGCCACCTGGCGCTGATAGTCCTTGAACTCCTCGGTCAGGGCCTCACCCAGCGCTACCGCCTTGGCGGCGATGATGTGCATGAGAGGACCGCCCTGCGTACCCGGGAATACCGCCTTGTCGATCGCCTTGGCGTACTGCTCGCGGCACAAGATCATGCCGCCGCGCGGACCGCGCAAAGTCTTGTGCGTGGTGGTGGTGACTACGTCGGCGTACGGCACCGGCGAGGGATGCACTCCGGCGGCAACCAAGCCGGCGATATGCGCCATATCCACCATGAGATACGCACCGACCTCGTCGGCAATCTCACGGCAACGCGCAAAATCAATGACGCGCGAATAGGCGCTCGCACCCACAACGATCATCTTCGGCTTGCATTCCAACGCGATGCGGCGCATCTCGTCGTAGTCGATGGTTTCGGTCTCGTCGTTGACGCCGTAGGGCACGACGTTGAAGTATTTGCCCGAAATATTGACGGGCGAACCGTGGGACAGATGACCGCCCTGTTGCAGATTCATGCCCATGACGGTATCACCGGGGTTGAGCAGCGCAAAGAACACCGCGAGGTTTGCGTTCGCGCCGCTGTGCGGCTGAACGTTCGCGTGCTCCGCACCGAACAGCGCCTTGGCACGATCGCGCGCGATATCCTCCACGATATCCACACACTGACAACCGCCGTAATAGCGCTTACCCGGATAACCCTCGGCATATTTGTTGGTCAACACGCCGCCTGCCGCAAGCAGCACCGCCTTTGAGACGATGTTCTCGGAGGCAATGAGCTCAATGTTATGCTGCTGACGCTCTAATTCGAGATGGCAAGCATCCGCCACCGCCGGATCATAGGTTTTCAGTTCTTCAAAAAAGTTCATCGGTCTATCTCCTTATCTGTAATAAAATCAGTGGTGGAACAGGCGCATGCCGGTAAACGCCATGGCGATGCCGTGCTTGTTGCAGCACTCGATGACCTCGCCGTCGCGAATCGAGCCGCCCGGCTCGGCGATGTACCTGACACCGCTCTTTCTGGCGCGGTCGATATTGTCGCTGAACGGGAAGAACGCGTCGCTGCCCAGAGCCACACCGTCGATGGTGTCGAGATAGGCGCGCTGCTCCTGCGCGGTGAAGGGTGCCGGCTGCTCGGTAAAGTATTTCTGCCAGTTGCCGTCGGCGCAGACGTCCTCTTCGTTCTTGTTGATATAGCCGTCAATGACGTTATCGCGTTCGGGACGGCCGAGGGTGTCCTTGAAGGGCAGGTTCAGCACCTTATCGCTCTGGCGCAGGAACCAAGTATCCGCCTTGGAGCCTGCCAGACGTGTGCAATGGATACGCGACTGCTGACCGGCACCGACGCCGATCGCCTGACCGTCCACCGCATAGCACACGGAGTTGGACTGGGTGTATTTGAGGGTGATGAGGGCGACGATCAGGTCGCGCACCGCACTCTCGGGCATATCCTTGTTGTCGGTGACGATGTTTTCCAGCAATTCACGGTTGATCTCAAAGTTATTACGACCCTGCTCAAAGGTGATGCCGAACACCTGCTTACGCTCGATCGGATCCGGCACGAAGTCGGGGTCGATTTTGACGATGTTGTAATTACCTTTGCGCTTGGTTTTGAGAATTTCGAGCGCCTCGGGCTCATAGCCGGGAGCAATGACGCCGTCGGACACCTCGCGCTTGATCATCAAAGCAGTGGTAACGTCACACACGTCAGACAGCGCGACCCAGTCACCGAACGAGCACATACGGTCGGTACCGCGCGCACGCGCATAGGCGCAGGCAAGCGGCGACTCGTCGAGGCCCTCGATGTCGTCTACGAAGCACGCTTTTTTGAGCGTATCGGACAGGGGAATGCCCACCGCCGCCGAGGTCGGACTGACGTGCTTAAAGGAAGTGACCGCCGGCAGACCGAGCGCCGCTTTGAGTTCTTTGACAAGCTGCCAGGAGTTAAATGCATCCAGGAAGTTGATATAACCGGGGCGACCGCTGAGGATCTCGATGGGCAATTCACCGCCGTCGTGCATATAGATCTTGGACGGCTTCTGGTTGGGGTTGCAACCGTATTTCAGTTCAAACTCTTTCATGTCGGTCACTCCTTAATTGTTTTTGTTAACGATACGGGTCTCGGCTTCGCCGGTGGCGATGTCGATATAGCGTACAAACAAGGACACCTTGTTGTCCTCGTTGAGATTGGTCCACAGAATATCGGTGAGGGTGTCAATATCCACGTCAGGCAACTCCAGCGTCTTGGGCTCACCCTCGAAAGAAGGCAGCGGATCGCCGTCGCCGTTGTAGGTGTGAATGAACTTCGCCTTGCCGGCAACGGGATTGGAATAGGCATAGGTAAAGCGCTCACAGGAGGAATCGTCACCCTCGGCGCTTTTGAGAATGGACATGGCAAAATGCATGCCGTCGCTCTCGCGGCGGATGATGCCGGAAATGCGCGGGGTGAAGTTCGGCTTATCGTCCTCGAACTCGCGCGTACGCAACGCCTGCTCAAAGGTCATCTGCTTATCCATCAGGTCGTAGATGGTGTCGGTCTGATCGCCGTTGGTGACGATGGTCTTGTTACCGAGCACACGCACCGGATAATAGATGATCAGATGCGGGTCTACCATCTTGGATTCGTCAAACGCCTTGGTGCGCATCGCGTCACCCTCGGCGACAAACACGCGGTTGCGGCTGTTGACACTGCGTCCCATGATGAAATAGGCGGTGACGGCCTTTTTGCCGTCAGGGGACTTGCCGATGATGATGCCTCTGCCGTGGTAGGCCAGAGAATTGAGTTCCTGTTCGATCGTAGAAATCTTCATATCCTTCACCCTCACTTATGGTTTATTGTACGATTTTAGCCGAGACCATCTCGACCGCGGCAGGAAGCAGTTTCCATTCCGCCTGCTCCATGACGCGCTTTTGCAGGATCTCGGGGGTGTCCCCCTCCTGCACCTCGACGGCCTTTTGCAGAATGATCTCGCCGCCGTCGGGGATCTCGTTGACAAAATGCACCGTCGCGCCCGTCACCTTAACGCCCTTGGCGAGCGCCGCCTCATGCACGTGCAGACCGTAGAAGCCCTGCCCGCAGAAGGACGGGATCAGCGACGGATGCACGTTGAGGATACGGTGATCGTAGCGACGCGTGAAATCCTCACTGAGAATGCTCATAAAGCCGGCGAGCACAATCAGGTCGATCGCGTTCTCTTCCAACGCGGCGATGATCGCCTGCTCAAACGCCGCCTGACTGCCGCACTCTTTTTTAAGCACCGTCACGCTCGGAATGCCGGCGTTCGCTGCGCGAGTGAGCGCGTAAGCGTTCGCGTTGTTGGCGATGACGAGGCAGATCTCTCCGCTGCATATGATGCCTGCCGCCTGCGCGTCGATGAGCGCCTGTAAGTTGGTGCCGCCGCCGGAAACCAGCACGGCTACCCTCGCTTTTTTCGCGTTCATTCGCTCACCTTCTTTTATTCGATGACAATGGGGTCGTCCGATACAACGATCTCGCCGATGACGTACGCGTCGTCGCCGTGCTCACGCAGGATAGCGAGCGCCGTGTCCACGTCCTCTTTAGCCACCACGATGCTCATGCCAACACCCATGTTATAGGTGTTGTACATATCGCGCTCGGGGATGTTGCCCCACTTGGCGATCATATCAAAGATGGGCAACACACGCACGGCAGACTTGTCGATCTTCGCGCCCAGGCCCTCGGGAATGGAACGCGGAATGTTCTCGTAGAATCCGCCTCCCGTGATGTGGGAGATACCCTTGACTTTCACCCGTTCGAGCAGTGCAAGCACACTCTTGACGTAGATGCGCGTCGGGGTGAGCAACGCCTCGGCGATCGTGCGGCCGCCCAGTTCCTCACGGGCGACGTACAGCTCGGGATTGTTGTTATCGATGTCAAACACCTTACGGCACAGAGAGAAGCCGTTGGAATGAATGCCCGTCGAGGGCAACGCGATGACCACGTCGCCTGCCGCCATCGTCTTATTGTCGATGATCTTCGACTTATCCACGATGCCGGTGCAATAACCGGCGAGATCATAGTCCTCCTGCGGCATCAGGCCGGGGTGCTCGGCGGTCTCACCGCCGATGAGCGCCGCACCCGATTGCACACAGCCCTCCGCAACGCCGCCGACGATCGCGGCGATCTTCTCGGGGAAGTTCTTGCCGCACGCGATATAGTCGAGGAAGAACAAGGGCTTCGCGCCGCAGCAGATAATATCGTTGACGCACATCGCCACCGCGTCGATGCCGATGGTGTCGTGCTTATCCATCAAAATGGCGAGCTTGACCTTGGTGCCGCAACCGTCGGTGCCGGACACCAGCACCGGCTCGGTAATACCGGTCAGGTCAAGGCCGAAGCAACCGCCGAAACCGCCGACGTCGTCAAGGCAACCGGCGTTCTTGGTGCGTTTGATATGTTGTTTCATCAATTCCACTGACTTGTAGCCGGCGGTGATATCTACGCCGGCCGCGGCATAGCTATCGGATTTGGAAATCTCGTGCATAATAGGAAATCCCCTTTCTTATTCTTTACCGTTCCAGCAATAGGTGCACAACTCATCCTCCGGCAGCCCGATCGCACGGACAACGCCCTCCAGCGACTGGAAATCGAGCGAAGCAAAATGGAAACGCTCGCAGATCGCACGACGCAGATTTTTTCCGCGCTCGGTGGTGGAGTCGCTGTATTCGTCGAGATGGCTGAATCCTTCCTCCCCCTCAAGCTCCATCACCACGCGGCGCGCGAGCAGGTCCATCTCGCTGCGGTTGCGCGAGAAGTTGAGGAACTTGCAGTTGTACATGATCGGCGGACACGCCGAACGCATATGCACCGCCTTGGCACCGTTCTCGTAGAGAAAATCCACCGTCTCTTTAAGCTGTGTGCCGCGCACGATCGAGTCGTCCACAAACAACAAATTCTTATCCACGATCAAGTCGTGCACGGGAATCTGCTTCATTTTCGCGATACGGTTGCGATCCGCCTGCTTGGTCGGTGTGAAGCTGCGCGACCAGGTGGGGGTGTATTTAATGAATGCACGCGCAAAAGGCACGCCGCTTTCGTTGGCATAGCCGATGGCGTGAGGCGTACCGCTGTCCGGCACACCGCCGACGTAATCGAGATCCAAGGCGGTGCCGTTCTCTTTATCCTGCTTGGCAAGGATCGCGCCGTTGCGGTAGCGCATCATCTCAACATTGATGCCCTCGTAGGTAGAAGTGGGATAGCCGTAATAGCTCCACATAAACGCGCAGATGCGCTTTTTCTTGCCCGGGGCGGCGAGCTGACGCATGCCGCCGACCGTCAGTTCCACGATCTCGCCCGGTCCAAGCTCGCATTCCGGCTCGAAGCCGAGCTTGGTCGCGGCAAAGGACTCGAGCGTAACGCTGTAATCCTTGTCGCGGCGACCGATCTGCAAAGGCAGACGGCCAAGCTTGTCCCGTGCGACGATGATGGAGCCGTCCTGGCGCAGAATCAGCACCGCGACCGTACCGTCAGCAATCTCCTGCACGAAGCGAATGCCCTCGACAAAATCCTTTTTCGTGTCGATAAGCGCCGCTACGAGCTCCGTGGAATTGACGCGACCGCCGGTCATAGCGTCGAAATGTGCACCGTACGAACCGAGGTAGCGATCAATCAGCTCATCGGCGTTATTGATAATACCGATGGTGCTGATCGCGTAGGTGCCCAAATGCGAGCGGATAAGCATCGGCTGGGGATCGACGTCGCTGATACAGCCGATCGCCGAGGTGCCCTGCATCTCATCGAAGATCTGCGCGAACTTGGTACGGAAAGGCGCGCTTTCAATATTATGGATCTTGCGTTGTAACCCGATCTCGGGATCGTACGCCGCCATGCCGGCGCGCTTCGTTCCCATGTGGGAATGATAATCTACGCCGAAAAACACGTCTTCCATACACGCTTGCTCGGAAACGATTCCAAAAAAGCCTCCCATGGTGTACCCCCTAAGGAAAATCAGAAATTATGCGAAGAACAGACCGTTGAGGGTCATCGGATCGACGTACTCGCCGTCCTTATACACACGCATATTGCCGGACGCGATCTCGTCGATGAGCATCACGTTGCCGTCGGGATCGTAGCCGAACTCAAACTTGATGTCGTACATATCCAGGCCCTTTTCCTTGAGGTCGTCAGCGACGATCTTGGTGATCTTTTGGGTCATATCCTTAAGATCGTCGTACTGCTCGGCGGTCATGACGCCCAGATCAACCAGGCCGTCCTTGGTGACCAGCGGATCGCCCTTTTCGTCGTTTTTGAAGGTGGTCTCAACGTACGCCGGCAGGTCCTGACCCTCGACGCAGTAATCGGAATAGCGGCGATAGAAGGAGCCAACCGCCTTGTAACGGCAGATGACCTCCAAACCTTTGCCGAACACCTTAGCAGGCAGAACCTCCATGGTGGTGGTGGCGAGGTCAGCGTTCACATAGTGCGTGCGGATACCGGCGGCGTTGATCTTCTCAAAGAAATAGATGGACATACGCAGATTGACGTCGCCCACGCCGTCGATGGTCAGACCCACCGCATTCTCACCGGGATCGAACACGCCGTCCTTGCCGGTGCAGTCGTCCTTGAATTTCAGCAGATAATTGCCGTTGTCCAGCGCAAATACGTCTTTGGTCTTACCGGTGTAAACTAATTTCTTTTCCATGATCAAAACTCCTTTTCGTTTTTGTTTGGTTTGCTTGATTATTTCTCGTTGAGGCGCGCAGCAATGCCGGCGTCCTTTTCGAGCACCGCGGCCGCATCGGCGGCACGCTTATCGTCCAACTTCTTTGCCAAAGCGGCGTCCTCCACCGCCAGGATCTGCGCCGCGAGCAACGCCGCATTCGCGCCGCCGTTCACCGCGACCGTCGCCACGGGGATGCCCGTCGGCATCTGCACCGTCGCGAGCAAGGCGTCCATGCCGCCGAATGCCTGCGAATGACAGGGAATGCCGATAACAGGCAGGGTGGTGTTCGCCGCAACGGCACCGGCCAAGTGCGCCGCCATACCGGCCGCCGCAATGATCACGCCGAAGCCGTTCGCGCGTGCCGCACGCGTGAAGTCGCGCGCCTGATCGGGCGTGCGGTGCGCCGAATAGACATGCACCTCATAAGGAATGTCCAGAGCGGCGAGCATATCCGTCGCCTTGCGAATGATCGGCAGATCACTGTCGCTGCCCATCACAATGCCAACTTTTTTCATCGTATATGACCTCCTTATTCGTAACAAAAAAGTAAAAGGGCACACTTAACCCGTAACGGTTAAATGTGCCCAGACGGTCGGCGAATGGAGAGGGGCTATTCCCCCACCCCTTGTTCTTTGCTCCCTTGCGGTGCTCCGCAAATTTCCGTCAGTCACAAAGAACCGAAAATACCTCTGTCAGTATACCATAAAACGCCCGTTTTCGTCAAGCGAAAACGGGCGTTTTTTTCAATTTGGTTTGCTTTCACAATAAAGGCAACGATACACCTTATTTTTCTCGTCAGTTAGCTTAAAAACATGGTTGAGACCCGGCTCGACCGACGTGATGCAACGCGGATTTTTGCACCGGATAACGTTGACGAGTTCACGCGGCGTCGGAATGGTCTTTTTCTCCACGAGCTTGCTGTCGCGGATAACGTTGACCGTCGCCTCAGGGTCGACAAAACCGATGACGTCGAGGTCCACCTCGATGGCGGCGTCCACCTTGATGATATCCTTGCGGCCCATCTTCTTGCTGGCCACGTTTTTGATGATCGCAACCGAACAATCCAACTCGTCGAGCTTCAGCAGGCGGTACAGTTGCATACCCTTGCCGGCGGCAATGTGGTCGATGACGATGCCGTTTTTGATGCTGTCGATATTCATGCCGACACCTCCAACAGTTTCATGATGAGTGCCATGCGGATATAGCGGCCGTAGTGCGCCTGGCGGAAGTAGCTCGCGCGCGGATCGTTATCCACCGCGGTATCGATCTCGTTAACGCGCGGCAACGGGTGCAGCACGCGCATATCCGCACGCGCGAGCGCCATCTTGTCCTCGGTGAGCACAAAGCTGTCCTTAAGACGCAGGTAGTCCTCTTCATTGAAGAAGCGCTCCTTTTGCACGCGGGTCATGTACAGGATATCCAATTCGCCCATGACCTCTTCAAGCGAGGAGGTCTGCACGTATTCAATGCCCTTGTTCTTGATGAACTCCTCCTTGACGAAGCTGGGGAGCTTCAGCTCGGGCGGCGAAATGAGCACGAACTTGATGCCCTTATAGCGCGACATCGCCTCGATAAGCGAGTGCACCGTGCGACCGAATTTGAGGTCGCCGCAGAAGCCGATAGTCAGATCGTCAAAGCGACCGATCTCGTGACGAATGGTCAACAGGTCGGTCAGCGTCTGGGTAGGATGATAGTGACCGCCGTCACCGGCGTTGATGATCGGCACGCAGGAATGGGCGCTCGCCACGAGAGGCGCGCCCTCTTTGGGGTGACGCATGGCGATGATATCCGCATAGCCGCTGACGACCGAAACGGTATCCGCGATGCTCTCGCCCTTCGCCGCTGAAGAAGACGACGCCTCCGAAAAGCCGAGCACCTCACCGCCGAGCGACAGCATGGCAGACTCAAAGCTCAAGCGCGTACGGGTAGACGGTTCAAAAAACAGCGTCGCCAAGATCTTGTGCTTGCAAACCTCTTGATATTTCGTCGGGTTCGCCATGATATCGTCGGCGACCGCGATCAGTTCTTCAATTTCCTCGACCGACAGATCGAGAACGTCAATCACATTTCTCATACCGCAGCTCCGTTCACCGCCAAATACGCTTTGATGCGCGCCACGTTTTCGGCGTTTTTCTCATCCTCTTCGAGATATTCGATAATATCGTACACGTCCACCACCGAGTAGACAGGGAAACCGAATTCCTCCTCCACCTCGGCCATGGCGGATTTTTCGCCCTTGCCCTTTTCCTTGCGATCCACCATCACGAAGGTGGCAATGACCTTCACGCCGTCCAACGAGGACAGGTTCGCCATGCTCTCGCGAATGGCGGTGCCGGCGGTGATAACGTCCTCGACGATGACCACCTCTTGACCGGCCTGCGGCACGTAGCCGACAAAGATGCCGCCCTCGCCGTGATCCTTCGCCTCCTTGCGGTTAAAGAAGAACGGCACGTCCAGACCGTTTTTCGACAACGCGACCGCGGTAGAGACCGCGATGGAGATACCCTTGTAGGCAGGGCCGTACAGCACGGAGGGCTTGTTGCCCACCTTGTCAAAATACGCCTTGGCGTAGAACTCGCCGAGCTTGGCGATCTGGTCGCCGGTCTTGATGTCACCGGCATTGATGAAATACGGAATCTTGCGACCGGATTTCGCGGTGAAATCACCGAATTTCAGCACGCCGGCGCCCTCCAGAAACTGAATAAATTCTCTCTTGTACGCTTCCATAAGCTCGTCCTCCTTTTATAAGTTTTATGTCAGTCACAGAATTCTGCGACGCAACGCTCGTAAGCGGCGACCGGATCCTCGGCCGCGGTGATCGGACGACCGACCACAATGTAGTCCGAACCGATCAATTTGGCCTGTGCCGGGGTCATGACGCGCTTCTGATCGCCGATATCGCCGTCGGCAAAGCGCACACCGGGGGTGACGGTCATAAAGTTCGCGCCGCAGGTGTCGTGCACCTTCTGCGCCTCGAGCGGCGAACATACCACACCGTCGAGACCGGCGAGCTTCGCGTTGTGCGCGTAATGCATGACCACGCGGTCGATCGGCTCGTGAATAAGCAGATCGTTCTCCATGGTCTCCTGATCGGTGGAGGTCAGCTGGGTCACCGCGATGAGCAACGGACGCGTGCCGTCGGGGCGAGTGAGACCCTCGATCGCCGCCTCCATCATACGAATGGTGCCGGCCGCATGGAGATTGCACATATCCACGTCGAGGTTCGACAACACGCTCATCGCTTTCTTAACGGTGTTGGGAATATCGTGCAGTTTGAGATCCAAAAAGATCTTGTGACCGCGCGCTTTGATCTCTTTGACGATGCCGGGACCGGCGCCGTAAAACAACTCCATACCGATCTTGACAAACGGCTTTTTGCCCTCAAACTTGTCGAGGAACGCCAGCACCTGCTCCTGGCTTGCAAAATCGCAAGCAATAATCACGTCCTTACCCATCAGTGTGCACCTCCGATAATTTCTCCCAGCGTTTTCACGCCGTATTTATCCATCACAGCCGGAAGCTGTTCGATGATCTCTTTACAGACATAGGGGTTGACCAGATTCGCCGCGCCGACCTCGACCGCCGTCGCGCCGGCGAGCATCATTTCGATAACGTCCTCGGCGCTCGACACACCGCCCATGCCGACAACGGGGATCTTCACCGCGCCGGCGACCTGATATACCATGCGCAACGCCACCGGGAAGATCGCATCGCCCGAAAAACCGCCCATGGTGTTGGCGATGATCGGCTTTTTGGTTTTCAGGCTGATGCGCATGCCAAGCAGAGTGTTGATCAGGCTGATGCTGTCGGCACCCGCCGCCTCGCACGCCTTGGCGATGGACACGATATCCGTCACGTTGGGGGATAATTTCACGATCACCGGCTTGGTCGTCACCGCTTTGACCGCCTTGACCACCTCGGCGGCGCCGTTCGGGTCGGTGCCGAAGCTCATGCCGCCGCCGTGCACATTGGGACAGCTGATGTTGACCTCCAACCAACCCACCTGCTCGCACGCATCCAGCATACGGCAGGTCTCGGCGTATTCCTCGATCGAGAAGCCGCCCACATTCGCCATGACCTTCTTGTCAAAGAATTTGGCGAGCTTGGGAAGTTCCTCGGAAATGACCTTATCCACACCGGGGTTTTGCAGGCCGACGGCATTGATCATACCGGCGGTGCACTCCGCGATGCGCGGTGTAGGGTTGCCGAAACGCGGCTGACGCGTCGTACCCTTGAAGGAGAAGGTGCCAAGCACATTGATATCGTATAATTCGGCAAACTCATAGCCGTAGCCGAAGGTGCCGGACGCCGGAATGATCGGGTTATCCAGCTCGATACCGCACAGATTCACGCTTAACGCTCCCATACGATCTCCTCCCTTTCCATGACCGGTCCTTCCTTGCAGATGCGCTTGTAGCCGGTGAGTGTCTTGCAAGAACAGCCCATGCACGCGCCGAAGCCGCAGCCCATACGCTCCTCAAAACTGTACTGGCCGCTCGTCACCGCCACCTTGTCGATGGCGCGGAACATCGGCTCGGGACCGCAGGTGTAAAAGTAGGTGTATGAAAGATCTTTCATCACGTCAGTGACGAAGCCGCGCACGCCGTAGCTGCCGTCAGCCGTCGTGACGGTCACGTCCACGCCCAGCGCCGCAAACTCCGCCTCGTAAAACACGTCGGCGACGGAATTAAAGCCCAAGATCACGGTCGGTTTCTTGCCCTCAGCAAGCAATCTCTTGCACAGATTAAACATCGGAGGGACGCCGACACCGCCGCCGATAAGCAACGGCTTTTCGCCGCTTTTTGCCGTATTAAAGCCGTTTCCAAGACCTGTCAAGGCATCCACCTTGTCACCAGATTTCATGTCTTTCATCTGTTCGGTACCGCCGCCGACCACCTTGTAGATCAAGGTGACGGTGTCAGCGTCGTAGTCGCATACCGAGATCGGACGGCGCAGATAAAATCCGTCGAGCTTCAGGTTGATAAACTGACCCGATGCGGTGATGGCGGAGGTGTCCCCTGCCAGCACCATCTTGTACACGTCGCGAGCAATGCGCTCATGGCTCACGACGGTATAAATCACTTGTTTCAAAACAGTCCCTCTTTTCTTTGGGAGAGTATTTTATTTCGCGTCGATGGTCGACACTTTGTTGGTGATCTCCTCGAGAACGTCGAGAACGATGCGTACCGTATCGAGCGAGGAGAACAGCGTCACGCCGTTTTCCACCGCGCAACGGCGGATGAGTACGCCATCCTCGTAGTGCACACCCGACATGATGGCGCGCGTGTTGATGACATAGCTGACGTAGCCTGCACGAATCGAGTCGAAGATCTCCTCACTGCCTTCAAGCAACTTCTTGAGCACGCGCGTGCGGATGCCGTGAGCTTTGAGGAAGTCGGCGGTGCCGACGGTCGCCTCGATGTTGAAGCCCATGTCGTAGAAGCGTTTGACCAGCGGCAACGCCTCTTCCTTATCCTCATCCGCAAGGGTGACGATGACGGTGCCGTAGTTTTGCAGATTGATGCCGCCGGCAACGAGTGCCTTCTGCATCGCGCGGCACAGCTTATCGTCGTAGCCGATGGCTTCGCCCGTCGACTTCATCTCGGGAGACAGATAAGCGTCCAGACCCTTGATCTTGTTGAAGGAGAACACCGGCACCTTGACGTAGTAGCGATCCTTCTCCTCGGGATAGAGCTTGAAGATGCCCTGCTCCTTGAGGGATTTACCGAGGATGACCTCGGTGGCGATATCCGCGAGGCTGTAACCCGTCGCCTTGGACAGGAACGGTACGGTACGGGAGGAACGGGGGTTGACCTCGATAATAAATACGTTCTCGTCCTTATCGACGATGAACTGAATATTGTACAGTCCTACGATGCCGATGCCGAGGCCCAGCTTCTTGGCGTATTGCAGGATGGTACCCTTGACCTTATCCGAAATGGAGAAGGCAGGATACACGCTGATGGAGTCGCCCGAGTGCACACCGGTGCGCTCAACAAGCTCCATGATGCCGGGAATAAACACGTCCTGCCCGTCGCAGATGGCGTCCACCTCGACCTCTTTACCCTGCAGGTATTTGTCGACCAGAACAGGCTTGTCCTCGTCGATCTCCACTGCTGTTTTAAGATACTGGCGCAGGTCCTCGTCCTTGGCGACGATCTGCATGGCACGGCCGCCGAGCACGAAGGAGGGACGCACCAGCACAGGATACCCGATCTCGTTGGCGGCCTTGATGCCGTCCTCAATGTTGATAACCGCCTTGCCCTTCGGCTGAGGAATGTCGAGCTCGCGCAGGATCTTCTCGAAGCTGTCGCGGTTCTCCGCGCGCTCGATCGCTTCGCAGTCGGTGCCGACGATCTTTACACCGCGCCGCATCAGCGGATCGGCAAGGTTGATGGCGGTCTGTCCGCCCAGCGACGCAATAACGCCCTCCGGCTGTTCAAAATCAATGATCGCCATCACGTCTTCGGGCGTCAGCGGCTCAAAATACAGCTTGTCGCCTGTGGTGTAGTCGGTGGACACGGTCTCGGGGTTATTGTTGATGATGATCGCCTCGTAGCCCGCCTTCTTGATGGTCTGCACCGCGTGAACGGTGGAATAGTCGAACTCCACGCCCTGACCGATACGGATCGGACCGGCGCCGAGCACCACGATCTTACGTTTGTCGGTCAGACGAGAATCGTTCTCGCCCGTGTAGGAGGAGTAGAGATACGCGATATACTTGCCGGTGTGCATGGTGTCTACCATACGGAACACCGGGGTAATGCCGGCCGCCTTGCGCTGATGATACACGGCGATCTCGTCGGTATTCCACAGACGCGCAATGACGGTGTCTGCAAAACCCATGATCTTCGCCGCGCGCAGCACGCCCTCGTCGCCGGGATTCTGACGCAGGAGGATCTCCATATCCACGATGCGGCGGATGCTTTCGAGGAACAAGGGGGTGATCATGGTCGCCTTATGCAGTTCCTCGATCGACACACCCAAGCGCACCAACTGGGTGATAGCGTAAATGTTATCGTCCTTGTTCTCGGCGATATACGCGAGCAATTCTTCCTTGGACTTATTATCAAACTTCGCGTGGTAGAAGTGGTCGACGCCGGTTTCCAACGAGCGTACGGATTTAAGGAAGCACTCGTCGAGGGTCGAGCCGATGCCCATGACCTCGCCCGTCGCCTTCATCTGCGTGCCGAGGGTGTTGGGCGCCGAGGTAAACTTATCGAACGGGAAACGCGGGAATTTTGCCACAATATAATCGAGCTGCGGCTCGATGGCGGCGGTGCCGCCCGCAACCGGGATCTCGTCGAGGGTCATGCCGACCGCGATCTTGGCGGTCACGCGCGCGATCGGGAACCCGCTCGCCTTGGACGCCAAAGCAGAGGAGCGCGACACGCGAGGGTTGACCTCAATGAGATAGTATTCGCTGGTATAGGGGTTGAGTGCGTACTGCACGTTGCAGCCACCCTCAATTTTCAGCTCGCGAATGATCTTGATGGCGCTGTCGTTGAGCATCTTCAGGTCGTGGTCGTTGAGCGACAGGATGGGCGCGACGACGATCGAGTCACCGGTGTGCACGCCGACGGGGTCGACGTTCTCCATGCCGCAGATGGTGATGGCGTTATCCGCCGAGTCGCGCATGACCTCAAACTCGATCTCCTTATAACCCTTGACCGACTTTTCGATGAGCACCTGATGCACGGGGGAAAGCTTGAACGCGTTCTTGCCGATCTCCATGAGCTCGGTCTCGTTGTAGGCAAAGCCGCCGCCGGTGCCGCCAAGCGTAAACGCCGGACGCAGCACCACGGGATAGCCGATGCGCTGCGCCGCCTCACGCGCCTCGTCGAGATTATAGGTGATCTCAGAAGGAATGACAGGTTCACCGATGGACTGGCACATCTGCTTAAACATATCGCGGTCTTCGGCGCGCTCGATGGACTCACTGCTCGTACCGAGCAGTTCGACGCCGCACTCTTTGAGAATGCCCTTCTTCTCGAGCTGCATGGCGAGGTTCAGACCCGTCTGGCCGCCGATACCGGGGACGATCGCGTCGGGACGCTCATAACGCAGGATCTTGGCGATGTATTCGAGCGTCAGCGGCTCCATATACACCTTATCTGCGATGGAGGTATCGGTCATGATGGTGGCAGGGTTGGAGTTGCACAGCACCACCTCGTAGCCTTCCTCTTTGAGCGCCAGACACGCCTGCGTGCCGGCATAATCGAATTCCGCCGCCTGACCGATAACGATCGGACCGGAACCGATGATCATAATTTTCTTTAAGTCGTTTCTCTTAGCCATAGTCTTTGCCTCCCAATATATTACAGTGAATAAACTACTTCGTTATCGTGCACGGTCAGCACGCACCGGCCGTACACCTCCCACCCGGCAAACGGGGTCGCGCGTCCCATCGACAGAAAGCTCGACGGATCGATCGTGTAAGGCGTGCTTATATCAAACACGGTGAAATCGTCACCCGTGTCGATGCCGAAACGCTTCTTCGGGTTGGTGCTCATCAGCTCGACCAAGCGGTCCAGCGTAATGACACCGGGCTTAACGAGATGAGTGTAGAGGATGGGGAACGCCGTTTCCAACCCGACGATGCCCATCGCGCTCTTTTCGAGGCCTCTCCCCTTTTCCTCGGCGCTGTGCGGCGCGTGGTCGGTGGCGATCATGTCAATGGTGCCGTCCTTGATGCCCTCTATGAGCGCGTCGCGGTCGGCGCGACTGCGCAAGGGAGGATTCATCTTAAATCGTCCGTCCTCCTGTATGTCCTCGTCGCACATCGTCAGGTAATGCGGCCCCGTCTCGCAGGTAACGTCCACGCCGCGCGCCTTGGCGCGACGGATAAGCTCGACGCTCTCCTTGGCAGAGATATGACACACGTGGTAGGCACACCCGATCTCCTCGGCGAGCCGCAGATCGCGCTCGATCTGCACCCACTCGCTTTCACTGCAAATGCCGCGGTGTCCGTGGGCGGAGGCATAGGCGCCGTCGTGAACGTAACCGCCGTGCAAGAGGTCGTTCACTTCACAGTGCGCGGCAACGATCTTGCCGAGCCGCTTGGCCTCAGTCATCGCACGGCGCATCATCGCCTCGTCCTGCACGCCGCGTCCGTCGTCCGAGAAAGCGCACACCAACGGCGCCATCTCGTCGAGCGCAGCGAGGGTCTCACCCTTTTCTCCGACCGTGATCGCACCGTAGGGAATCACGCGGATGCTCGCATCACGCTCAATGGCGTCGAGCTGCACCTGCAGATGTGCGGCACTGTCGGGGACGGGATCGAGGTTGGGCATGGTGCATACGGCGGTGTAGCCGCCGTGGGCGGCGGCAAGCGAGCCGCTCTTCATCGTCTCTTTATACAAAAAGCCCGGCTCTCTGAAATGCACGTGCACGTCACAGAAGCCGGGTAATATAACCTTATCGTCGAGAGAATGGGACAGTAAGCCCTTGTCGGACAAAAATGCCGTCGCAAGAGCTTGCAGTTTCGCATTTTGATGGTTCATTCCGACTCTCTCCTTTCGTTAGTCTGTACAGATGTACACGCCTGCCTCGCCGTTTGCACCGTCAAACAGCACGCGAACGGTCTCGTTCTTGGCGGTAGGGACGTTCTTGCCGACGTAATCGGGACGCAGGGGCAATTCGCGGTGACCGCGGTCAATGAGCGCAACGAACTGCACCGCACGGGGTCGTCCGAACGCAAACACCGTTTCGAGTGCCGCGCGCGCCGTGCGCCCGGTATACAGCACGTCGTCAACGATGATGACCGTCTTGTCCTGTATCGAGCAGGGCAGCTCGCTCTGACCTGCATTGGCGCGCTTATCCTCGTCGGTCAGGTCATCACGGTGGATGGTCACGTCCAGCTGACCCATCGGCACGCGCACGCCGAAAAAGCGCTCGATATTGTCGCACAGCATCTTCGCCAACGGCACGCCGCGACGCTTGATGCCGAAGATGCACACATCGTCGAGGCCTTGGTTGCGCTCCATGATCTCGTGGGTAATGCGCCCGACGGCGCGACCCAATGCGACCTCGTCCATGATCTTGGTTTTCGGTGTCATCAAAACACCTCCATACAAAACAAAAAAATCTTGTCGTTATCCGACAAGATTGACACGCAGAGCGAGAGCGTAGGTATACCTTATCGTAACCCCACTGCCACTCGTATATGCACAATCTTGTCGGCATCTCTGTACCGACTTAAAAATTGTTTTTCACTTGCTACACTATACCACACTGACAAGAAATTGTCAATGGGAAAACCGCGTTTTTTGAAAATATTTCCTGCCGACCGCAATTGACAAACCCCCTATCGCTTTGGTACAATTTTTATCGTACAGAAAGGTGGGAACGGCGTTATGTCCAAGCATGCAAAGCCGATCGTTATACCGAAGAATCTGCGCATCATCGCGGCTGTCGGCGGCACTCTGCTCGCCGCCGCGCTGGTGGTTTTCGGCGTGCTCGTCGCGCTCAAGCCACACCCGAACGAGCCACCGACAAGCAGTTCCGTACCGGTCGACGTCAGCACAACCATAAGCACCGCCGCGAGCGAAACCACCACGACCAGCACCACCACCGAGCCTACCACCACCACGACCACCAAGGTGGTGTTCAAGGAGCTGACCTTCTCCTACCCCACCAAGACGACCTTTTCCACCACCGAATCCTCCGTCGCCTTCAGCGGCAGCACCAATCCCGACTCCACTCTCACCGTCAACGGTGAGGCGATCGCGCTCAACAAGATCGGCGGCTTTTCAATCGACCGTAAACTGAACGTCGGGCTCAACACCTTCCGTTTCGAAAGCGGCGGCAAGACCGTTACATATCATGTGACTTACACTGTGGATATCCTGCAATCCGTCACTCCCGACACAGCACTCTCTTTAGAAGGCGGCGGCTCGATCCAGTTTCGCGCACGCGCACATAAAAAGGCCGCGCTGACGGCGACCTTTCAGGGACAATCCAAGACGATGACCAACACCATCGAAGAGGACGGCGGCGCGTTTGACGACGGAAGCGACTATACAGTGTACCAAGCAACCTTCACCCTGCCCCAAGGAAACACAGACTCCCACCGATCTCTCGGCAGCGCCACCATCACCGCACGACTCAACGGATTGACCGAAACCATGAAAAGCGGCGTCGTGGCGATCAAGCCCGTACCGATCACACGCTACGTCGTGGTCACGCGCGACTATGCGGAAACCTTCTCAGGCACCGTGGTCAACGACTATTCCCGTCCCGAAAACGCCTACCTGCCCCAAGGCACAGTGGATACGGTCGTCAAGTCCGGCTCCGCCGCCGGCAACACCTATTACCTGCTCGGTTGCGGACGGTGGGTGTACACCGACGACGTCGCGATCACCGACGAGGTGAAAGCAGTGCCGAAAACGCCCTTGACGGGCGGCGCGACAACCGTCACCACACAAGCGACCGTTCTTTCGTTCAGCGCGGACTGGAAGATACCGTTCAATCTGCAAGCGGCGCCGCAAACCTATCGCGCGCCCGACGCCGATATCCCCAACTATGCCATTACCGCGCAGACCGCGGAGTATATTGACTTGACTTTCTATTATGTCAGCAAGGTGCCGACGGCACCCTCGATGCAGGACAGCCCACTCTTTTGCGACGCCGCGTGGCGCACGCAGGACGGTAACCCCGTGTTGCGGCTGACACTGCGAAAAAAAGGCGAATTCTACGGCTATTCGGTGCGATGGAAAGATACCACGCTGGAATTTTCCTTCAAGCATCCCAACAGCGCCGCCGACAACCCCACCAATAAGCCCTTGCAGGGAATTCGCATCGTGCTCGACGCCGGACACGGCGGCTCCTCCATCGGCACCTACGGCACCATCGCCGGCTATTACGAAAAGACCGCCACGCTGGATTACAGCCTGATCCTGCAACAAAAACTGGAAGCACTCGGTGCGACGGTGGTGATGACCCGCACCACGGACGTCCTCCCAGACAACCCAACGATGAGCGCGCGCACCACGCTCGCGCGCAATAACCACACCGATCTGCTGCTGAGCATCCACATGAACGGCTCAAAGGCGACCTCTGCCAGCGGTTGTACCCTGCATTATTTCAATGAATATTCTTATGATATTGCCAAGCGGCTGACCGACACGATGCGCGCGGTCGAGACGGCACACGGCGTCGGCAATCGCGTCGAAGTGACCGAGTGGAGTCCGTTCTTCATGGCGCGCGTGCACGATTGCCCGTCGGTGTTGGTGGAATGCGGCTTCATGACCAACGCGCACAACATGCAAAAACTGGTTGACGCGACCTATAAAGACCAACTCACAGACGCGATCGTGCACGCGGTGGTCAACTATTTTAAAGCCCTGCCGACCTATCCCTCGATCTCCGACACCACCACCCAGCCGAGCGAGTCGACGACCACGGACACGACAACCGACGCCTCGGACAGCACCACCAACACTACCGATACTACCACCGACAGCACCACCGAGTCGACCGACACCTCCACCACGCAAAGCACGCAGACCACCACCGAAACAACCGAACAAAACGAAACGACCGACGGCGGGGAAGCACTCCCTACCGTCGGTCATTTTTAGTTTTTTATTAGGTCATTTTTTCCTGCTTAACTTTATGGTCGATGACGTGGCGCGAGGCAAGCTCCTTGTGCACATCCTCGACGGTGATGCCCATCTCCACCATCAGCACCATCGCGTGATACGCGAGATCCGCCAGCTCATACACCGTCTCCGCCTTGTCATCCGCTTTAGCGGATCTGATGACCTCGGTGCACTCCTCACCCACCTTTTTGAGGATCTTGTCAATGCCTTTTTCGAACAGATAGGTGGTATACGAGCCCTCCGGCTTGTCCGTCTTGCGTCCCTCAAGCAGCTCGTACAAGCCTTGCAGACTGAACTCGGCGCGCTCATCGCTGTGCCACAGTTCGTTGGAAAAGCAGGAGTCCGTACCCAGATGGCAGGCAGGGCCCTCTTTATCCACCACGATCACAAGAGCGTCACCGTCGCAGTCTGCCGTGATGGACACGATGTGCTGATAATTGCCGCTGGTCTCGCCTTTGAGCCACAGTTCCTGCCGCGAACGGCTCCAGAAGCACGTCAAACCCTTTTCCATCGAGATCTTCAGGCTCTCCTCGTTCATGTAGGCAACGGTGAGCACCTTTTTGGTGACGGCGTCCACCACCACGGCGGGAATCAGACCGTCTTTGTCAAATTTGAGTTCTTTTATATCCATCATGATCACACCCTCATTACAATGTTATTCTTTTTCAGTTCTGCTTTCAGGTCGGGGATCGCGATCTCACCGAAGTGGAACACCGACGCTGCCAAGCCGGCGTCGATCTCGGGAATCGCGCGGAACAGGTCAATGAAATCCTGCACGCTGCCGGCGCCGCCCGAAGCGATGACCGGCACGTTGACCACGGCACATACCGCACGCAGCATCTCGATATCAAAGCCGTGCTCAACGCCGTCGGTGTCAATAGAATTGACCACGACCTCACCGGCCCCCATATCGACGCACCGCTTGATCCACGCGATCGCCTCCATGCCGGTGTCCTCGCGACCGCCCTTGGCAAACACACGGAACTCACCGTCGACGCGCTTGACGTCCACCGACAGCACTACGCACTGACTGCCGTATTTCTGCGCCGCCTCGCGTATGAGCTCGGGATTACGGATCGCGCCGGAATTGACGCTGACCTTGTCTGCGCCGCATTTGAGCACGCGGTCAAAGTCGTCAACGGTGTTGATGCCGCCGCCCACCGTCAGCGGAATGAAGATGGTACTCGCCACCTGCCGCAGAATGTCGGTGAACAGACCGCGCCCCTCCGCCGAAGCGGTGATATCGTAAAACACCAGCTCATCCGCGCCGCAACGGGAATAGTACGCGGCAAGCTCCACCGGCGACGACACGTCTGAAAGACCCGTAAAGTTAATCCCCTTTACAACACGACCGTCCTTGACGTCCAGACAGGGAATGATGCGTTTTGTTATCATTTTGCCACCTCGATCGCTTCGCGCAGGTCGATCGCACCGGTGTAGTACGCCTTACCGACGATCGCGCCGTATAACTGCATCTCGCGCAACGCTCGCACGTCCTCGATAGAGGACACGCCGCCCGACGCGACGATGTTCATCGCATAGCGTTCGGACAGCGTGCGGTACAGCGCACGGTTGGTGCCTTTCATGGCGCCGTCCTTGGAGATGTCGGTGCAGATGATGGTCTTGACGCCGATCGCCTGCATCTTATCCATAAATTGTTCCAGCGTATAGGCAGACTTTTCCAGCCAGCCTTTGATCGCAACGAAACCGTCTTTAACGTCTGCGCCGACGGCGATATGCTCACCGTATTTTGCGACCGCGGCGCACAAAAACGCCTCGTCCGTCACCGCCGCCGTGCCGAGTATCACGCGGTCGACACCGACGGCGAGATACTTCTCCACCGTCGCCATATCGCGCACGCCGCCGCCGATCTCCACCTTAAGCGCCGTCTCCTGCGCCACGCGCGCCACGATCGACAGATTCGGGGTGGTGCCGTCCTTGGCACCTTCCAGGTCGACCATGTGGATATGCGTCGCGCCGGCGGCTTCAAAATCACGCGCCACGCCGACGGGATCGTCGCTGTATACGGTCATATTCGCGTAGTCGCCTTTGAACAGGCGTACCGCTTTTTGCTCCACCAAGTCAATGGCAGGAAAAATAATCATGCGTTTAACCCTCTTCCGTGATCGGCGTGACGATGGGGTTGCCCATCGCATCCACCAGCACCGTCAGACCGCCGCTGTAGCCGGATGCGACATACAGATAGTTGACACCGGTCTGCTTGTCTACCAGTACATACTGCGCCATAGAAAAGCCGGACTGACTCTCCTTAACAATAAAGCGTTTATCCTTTTTTGGCTTCATACTGACTCCTCCTCGCAAAATGCGCGCAGAATGTTGAGTCCGACCTCGCCGCTTTTTTACGGGTGGAACTGACAGCCCATGACGTTGCCCTTGGCAACAGCGGC
>JAFQFY010000006.1 GCA_017398485.1 Clostridia bacterium | reverse complement strand
TGGAATGATATGGTCAAAAACGAAACGGCCGCCGCACCGCACTCGGCAATATGCCGTCAGGCATATTGTGGAGCGACAGCCACCCAATTAAAGAGAGTAGAAATGCGGCGTCGCTCTGGTTTCGTCGCAGGAAGATTCGATACCAAGAATTAACATAAATAAGCACTTCCTTACGGGAATGATATGGTCAAAAACGAAACGGCCGCCGCACCGCACTCGGCAATATGCCGTCAGGCATATTGTGGAGCGACAGCCACCCAATTAAAGAGAGTAGAAATGCGGCGTCGCTCTGGTCTCATCGCAGGAAGATTCAATTCCGAGAATTAACATACATAAGCACTTCCTTGATGGAATGATATACTCAAAAATATAAAGAACAGATGACCGCGTCCTCGGTAGGCTTCGTGTAAAAACGCGGCCGCACGCCGTCGTGCACGAACCCGATCCCCTCGTACAGCGCGAGTGCCGCGGCGTTGGATGCACGCACCTCCAAGGTCAGGCGATACAGCGCCCGCTCGCGCCCGTAGGCGGTCAGCGCCGCCATGAGCGCACGTGCCACCCCTTGCCGTCGGGCGGTCAGGTCGACCGCGACGTTGTCGATATAGCCCTCGTCACCGACGTGGTGCATGCCGGCATAGCCGAGCACACGTCCGTCGGCGTCCACGGCGGCGTAAAACACCGCGTGCGGATTATGCAGTTGTTCCGCGAGCGCCGCCGACGACCACGGGGTCGAGAAGCACTGCGCTTCCAGCGCGGCGATCGCCTCAATATGCGCCGCCGCCATCGGAATGATCGTCAATCGTATCACCACCAACAAAAAGGAGCAGAGTGACCTCTGCCCCTTTTCGAAAACATTACATATTTTCCTCGATATAGGTCACGAGCTGGCCGACGGTGCGGATCTTCTCGATCATCTCGTCCGGCACCTCACCGATGTTGAACTCGTCCTCGAGGGACATGAGCATATCCACCAGATCCAAGGAATCAGCACCCAGATCGTCGACGATATCGGTTTCCGCCGTAATGGTGTCCGCGTCAACGTCAAACTGCGCGCTCAAAATCTCTTTCAATTTTTCCAATACCATAGAGTCATTTCATCCTTTCGCAATGTTGCTCGCCGCAAAAGCGTCGTTTGCAAGGGCGATTTTGCATCCCTCTGCAACCATATTATGCAAAATCCGCGATTTTGTCAATGGTTTTTTTGCAAATCCCGTCTTTTACGGCGCAGTCTGCGCCAAATACTCCTCTAAACACAAGCCGTTTTCCATGATATATTTTGCCGCGTCCTTGCCGACGTAGCGGAAATGCCACGCCTCGTAAATAACGCCGGTAATATCCTCTTTTCCTTTCGGGAAACGCAGAATAAAGCCGTAATCCGCACAATTTTCGATGAGCCAGCGATACGCCGCGGTGTTTTCAAAGCTCTCGGTGAGCGTGAAGTTGCCGCTGCCGCCGAGATCCACCGCGAGGGCGCTGTTGTGCTCGCTGTAGCCCGGGCGCTTGACCACCTTGCCGGCCGCCTCTTGCGCGGCGGTGTCGTCGTAGCCGCGGTTTTTGTATTCGTTGACCTTGCGCCAGTACAGCGTGCTCTGGTGCGCGTAGGCACGGTAGCCCGATTGCACGCCGATACCGTGCGCCTTACCGGCGGCGAGCATGGCGTTGAGATCGTCGATGATGCGGCTGTCCACCTTTTGACTGCCCACCGTCACGAGCGTGATGCCGTTTTCATAGTCGGCGGAGATGGGATTCCAGTCGTTGACCAGCAACAGACGCCAATCCTCGACCGTGCCCTGCACGTAGCGGCCCGTTGTGTCGTATTGCAGCAGTTCGCCGTTGGTCTGAGTCGGGCGTGCGGTGGTGGAGGCGGTGGTCTCGGACGCCTCCGCCAAGTAGTCGGAGTGGATATACGCCGTATCCCCCATCCGCGAGATGCGGTACCATTTTCCCTCGGCGCCGAGCACCTCGACCGTCGTGTCGGCAGGCAGACTGCCCAGCACCTCGTATTCCGTACCGGGACCGCTGCGGATATTCACCGTGTCGGTGGTCACGTAACGGCCCGTCACCGCCGCCGTCGTCGTTGTGGCGGCGGTGGAGGTCGTGTCGGCCGGCTCGGAGCTCACGGGGGTGGTGTCGGTCGGCTCGGCGGTCGGCCCGACCAGCACCCATACGACGCCGATGACCAGCACCAGCGCCGCCGCAAGGATCGCCACCGCACCGATAACGCGCGCGTTCGAGCCGCGCCGCGCATGCTTTGTACTCATAGTCCATCATTCCTTCTCATATATCATGCATTGAGAGTTTTCTTCATTATACTGCTTTTTTTCCCCTGCCGCAACCGTTTTTCGACAATTTTTCACCGGTAATAAATTGTATAAAATAATACGAAAAAGGGGTTGACAAGTGGGTTTTCGCGTGTTACAATGGCTGTTGCCGCATGTTCCGGGCGCGGATTTTCCGCATAAAGACAGCGCGTCTGCCCGACACAGCGAGTCTAAAGAAAAGGTTGGTACGCCTATGTACGCTATTATCGAAACCGGCGGCAAGCAGTACAAGGTGCAGAATGGTGACACTCTGTACATTGAGAAGCTGGACGCTGCCGAAGAAGCCTCCGTCACCTTCGACAAGGTGATCGCCCTGCACGATGATGCCGCGCTCAAGGTCGGCAACCCCTACGTTGAGGGTGCTTCCGTGACCGCACACGTGCTCAAAAACGGCAAGGGTAAGAAGATCACGGTCTTCACCTACAAGCCCAAGAAGGGTTGCGCCCGCAAGCTCGGCCACCGTCAGCCCTACACCAAGGTGCAGATCGACACCATCAACGCCTGAGTATGATTACCGTATGCTTCAAAGCGGCACAAGATAAGCTGTGCGGCTTTCGCATCACCGGTCACGCCGGCGGTGAGTTTGGGCAGGACATCGTGTGCGCCGCGGTTTCATCCGCCGCCTACATGACCGCCAATACCCTCACCGAGATCATCGGCGCGCGTGCCGCCATCACCGTCGACGACGGGCTGATGGACGTGACGCTCTCCGACCGCATAGATGCGTGTCAGGACATTCTGGCAGGCTTTCGGTTGCATATCACGGCACTCATCGAAGAGTACCCCGCGCGGGTACACCTATTAAATACGGAGGTGTAATTCCTATGTTGAAACTGAACATCCAGCTCTTCGCTCACAAAAAGGGCGTTGGTTCCACCAAGAACGGCCGCGATTCCGAGTCCAAGCGTCTCGGCGTTAAGCGTGCTGACGGTCAGTTCGTTCTGGCCGGCAATATTCTGGTTCGTCAGCGTGGCACCCACATCCATCCCGGCACGAACGTGGGCATCGGTTCCGATGACACGCTGTTCGCTCTGGCCGACGGTGTGGTGCGCTTCGAGCGTATGGGCAAGGATCGCAAGCGCGTCAGCGTTTACGAGAAGCAGTAATGCGATTGATCTCCGCTGTGTTCCACGGCGGAGATTTTTTCGTCTTTGACTGCAAAACACACGATTTTTTGTTGGAAAGGGAGGGATCCCGATGTTTGTCGATAAAGCCATTATCAAGATCAAGGCCGGTAACGGCGGCGACGGTGCGGTGGCGTTCCACCGTGAGAAGTTCGTCGCGGCAGGCGGTCCCGACGGCGGCGACGGCGGTCACGGCGGCAACGTCGTGTTCGTCGCAGACGACGGCGAGAATACGCTGTCTGCATTCCGCTATCAGCGAAAATACACCGCCGCCCACGGCGAGAACGGCGGCACCAACCGCTGTTCCGGTCGGCGCGGCGAGGACTGCGTCATTAAGGTGCCGCGCGGCACACTGGTCTATGACAACGAGACCGGTCGCTTGATGGCGGATATTTCCGACGATACGCCGTTTATCGCGGCGCGCGGCGGTCGCGGCGGTTGGGGCAACCGTCATTTTGCCACCGCGACCCGTCAGGTGCCGCGTTTCTCCAAGCCCGGCATCCCCGGCGAGCAAAAAGAGATCCGTCTGGAACTCAAGCTGCTCGCAGACGTGGGTCTGGTCGGCTTCCCGAACGTCGGCAAGTCCACGCTCATCTCGGTGGTCAGCGAGGCAAAGCCGCAGATCGCCAACTACCATTTCACCACCATCACCCCCGTGCTCGGCGTGGTGCGTCCGAACGCCGGCGTTTCCTTCGTCATGGCGGATATCCCCGGTGTCATCGAAGGCGCGAGCGAGGGCGTCGGTCTGGGACACGCTTTCCTGCGGCACGTCGAGCGTTGCCGCCTGTTGGTGCACGTCGTGGACGTCGCCGGCAGTGAGGGACGCGATCCGCTGGCGGATTTCGACGCCATTAACACCGAGCTGGAGAAATTCAACCCCGAGCTCGCCGCTCGTCCGATGATCGTCGCCGGCAATAAGTGCGATCTCGCCACCGACGAGCAATTGGCGGCGTTTGAGGACGCGATGCGCGCGCGCGGCTACGAATATTTCCCGCTCATGGCACCGATCGCACACGGCACCGACGCGCTGGTCAAGCGGTGCGCCGCCCTGCTCGCGCAACTGCCGCCGATCCGCCGCTTTGAAGCGGAGGCGGAGGTCCTGCCCGAGATCAGCGCCATTGAGTCGCGCGGTGTAAACATCCAAAACCGCGACGGCGTGTATTTCGTCGAGGCGCAGTGGCTGCTCAACATTCTGCGCGGCATCAACTTTGCCGACGACGAGGGTCTGCAATATTTCGAGCGTCTGCTGCAAGGCACGGGCGTCATTGACGCCCTGCGCGCCGCCGGCGTGCAAGAGGGCGACATCGTCAGCCTGTACGACCTCGAATTTGAGTTTGTGAACTAAGGGGATGAGACTATGGAGCGTTTATATCCCAAGGACGTCGACGTCCACACCCTCAGCCCTCTTGCGCTGGCATTCGTCGGGGACGGCGTGTACAGCTTGCTGGTGCGCGAGCGCCTGCTCACGCAGGCGAATCGCCCGGTCAACGACCTGCACCGTCTTGCGGTCAGCGAGGTGCGCGCCGAGGCGCAGGCCGCCGCGATCAAAAAACTGCTCCCCTTGCTCACCGAGGAGGAGACGGCGGTTTTTAAGCGTGGGCGCAACGCGCACACCACGCGCTCCGGCGCGGATTATCACAACGCAACGGGATTGGAAGCGCTGTTCGGCTGGCTGTATCTGTCCGACCGCCTCGACCGCGTGCGCGAATTGTTCCTGCTCTGCGTGGAAGAATAAAACACATAAAGCCTCCACAGGAAGCCAATTGTTATTAAGAACGCTTGGCTCTTGGTGGGGGCTTTTATTTGCTCACCGTACCGATCGCGGTCGATCCGCACCACAAGGCTTTTGAAAGAATAAATATTTGACTAAACATGTCATTTTAATTATAATGAAAAAAAGGTGGTGTTTGAAATGAAAAAATCAATCGCATTTTGCCTCGCCTTACTCATACTTATTGCATCTTTTGCCGTATTCCCCGTTTCGGCGGCCAACGACATTCCTCTATGGTCGTCCTCCGAAACAGCGAAAACGATCACGGTCGTCTATAACAACAGTCCCAACGCAAAGCCGCTATCGTATCGCTACGTCCCCACCCAAACAGCGGAATATGCCGTGAAAATATCGCTAGACAGTCCGATCGGGGGCGGTTTTTACACCGCCGACGGAGGGTTCATCAGCTCCACGTATTGGGAGGACATCGAGCGTGGCTTTGGGTACGAGATCTATAAGTTGACCGCCGCAACTGAATATCTGCTCACCTTTGGCACCTTTACGGCCGGGTCGCACACAGATACGGTCTCCATTATTCAATGGGACAACAAGCTGTTAACCCCGGACTACCCCTATCTGCGCGAGGGCGAGAAAAAAACCATCACCGTCTCGGCGGAGATGGATGGGACGCGCCTATTGTTCACCCCGTCTGCTTCCGGCAATTATTGCTTCGGCTACAGCGGCGACAGTATTTACGCGGAATTTTTCGCTGTTCCTAAAAGTCTCGGCGAATCCGATAGCAGCAGCCTGACGGTGCAGGAAGAATGGAAGCTGGGCGAACAGCAGGGAATGGTATACCAACTGGAAAGCGGCAATACGTATGAACTCCGTATGCGGGCACGATCTGTTAACTCTGCCGCAACCGCCACCATCTGGGCACGGCAGGGCAGAGCCCCCTATGGGGAATGGGGCGACATCACCAAGCCGAAGACCATCACACCGAAGGACGGTAAAACGAACAAATACTACCTCTCCCCCTCCGAAAGCGGCCGCTATATGGTCATCCACAACAGCCTCACAAGTCTTATGCTGGAGGACATCCAGGCCAACTCCGTAACGCCCATCGCTTTCTGCAATACATGTGCGGAGGTTGCGGGCGACGTCTACGAGCTGATTGGCGGAAAAGAATACGTGCTTACCCTCTCGTGTGCGTTCGACCAGGGTAGTAATTCTTCCGTTAAGATTTGCTTCGAAAAGGTCGGCTCGGTAAAATCCGCCGAGATTTTTCTTCATTCTTTCAGTTCCACGGATAAAAACTGCGTGCTGGGCATCGACGTCAATCCGATATGCGGCGGCGCGGTTGAAGGCGTCAAATGGAGCGTCAGCGACCCGTCGGTCTTTGCTATCAAAGATTCTTGCGCATCTTTCGCGGAATTAAAGATTCTCAAGCAAGGCAAAGCGACCGTCACGGCAAAGGTTGGCGGCGTGACCGCCTCGTACGAGCTGTCGACGGATCTGAAAGCACCTGTTCTGCAGGAGGGTAAGACCTACGAGTTGGCCGCCCAATTCCGCAACTTCAATCTTGTGGCCGATTTCACCCCTTCCAGAAGCGGAAACTATCAGTTTACGATGATTCCCAAGATCGTTCATCCCGACCAGAAGGTCTGCTATGGCTTTGGCATCGGTTATGACATCAACTACGACAACGTTTACGATAAAAACGATCTTTCCGACAAGCACACGTTTACCGTCAATCTAAAAGGTGGTCAACATTACTACTTAACAATTTTAGGCGGTCGCTATTCTGTCACATACAAGTACGTGGGCAACGCGCCTGTACAAAGCAGCACCACGACCGCAACCACGCACGGCGGCGACAATTCAACCACGATCACCACCGGGACGGTCAGCAAGCCGTCCAACAACGTCATTGATTTCATCAGCACTGAAACAAAGAAGGTTGTGCTCGTCGGCACCGGCTCTCTGCAGCAGGCGGCAAGCTCCGGCAGTGCAATCCGCGTGGAGTTCCCCGAGGACAACGTTATCGTTGAGCTGGACAACGCCGTCGTTACGTCGCTCAGTGGCGCCGTAAGCGATGAGGGCGTTTTCGTTCACTCCACACAGCAAGCCATCACCGACCTGAACGAACAGCAGCAAGCAGCGTTGGAGGGCAAGGAGCTCGCCATGCTGTTGGAGCTGAAGCTGACGGCTGACGGCGAAGAGATACACCAACTTGGCGGCAACGCACAAATCACCGTCCCGAACCCTGACAAGAGCAAAAGCTGGGATGTGCTGTATATTGCCGAGGACGGCATGGTGGAAACAGTGGATAGCACCGCCGACGATATGTCCGTTACCTTCTCTACCTCCCACTTCTCCCATTATGCACTCGTGTCTGATGGCCCGCAGATCGATGCGCGCCACAATAAATGGATACTTCCTGTTGTGATTATTCTGCTTGTCATCATCGGCGGCGCCGGCACCTTCTTTATCCTGAAGAAAAAGAAGGGCTCTGCAAAATAAGCTGCCGCCAAAGAACGCCATCCAATCCCCACCGAGATTTCGGTGGGGATTTTTTCTTGCACAAATTGTCCCAAAAGGTCGAAACGGCACTTGCGCTCTTTTGTAATAAGGTGTAATATAATGATACGTATTCTTTCAATCGAGGTGACAACGCAGTGGTCTTTTCCAGCCTGTTTTTCTTATATGCATTCTTCCCCATCTGCATGCTGTTGTACGTGCTCGCGCGCACGACGCCGGCGCGCAACGTCGTGTTGCTGATCTTCTCCCTGCTTTTCTATGCCTGGGGCGAGCCGATCTATATGCTGTTGCTCATCGGCATGGCGTTTTTCGATTGGCTTTTTACCCTGCAAATGCCCAAGGGACACGCTAAACTGTGGCTTGTGCTCGCGTGCGTGGTCAACCTCGGCATTCTCGGCGTGTTCAAATACTGCAACTTTATCGCAGACAACATCTCCGCCATCTTCGGCGCTGACTCGCCCATTCCCACGATCGCCCTGCCGATCGGCATCTCGTTCTACACCTTCCAACTGCTATCCTACGTCATTGACGTGTATCGCGGCGAGGTCGCACCGCAGAAGCGGTTTGCTACGGTGCTTTTGTACGCCTCGCTGTTCCACCAGTGCATCGCCGGACCGATCGTGCGCTACGCCGACGTCGAAAACGAACTGACCGCACGCCGCGTCAACGCCGCCGACGTCAGCGAGGGCATCCGCCGCTTCTGCGTTGGCCTCGGCAAAAAGGTCATCATTGCCAACACCTGCGGCAACCTCGCCGATACCCTCATCGCCGGCGGTGACGGCTCGATCACACTCGCCTCGGTCACGGCGGCGCCGGCAAGCGCCCTGTGGGTGAGCATGCTCGCCTACACCCTGCAGATCTACTTTGACTTCTCCGCCTATTCCGACATGGCCATCGGCATGGGGCGTATGATCGGCTTCCACTATCTCGAAAACTTTAACTATCCCTACATCGCCGCGTCGGTCAAGGACTTCTGGCGCCGCTGGCACATGTCGCTGTCCACCTTCTTCCGCGATTACGTGTACATTCCGCTGGGCGGCAGCCGCCGCTCGCTCGGCCGTACCGTTTTCAACATGTTCATCGTGTGGGCGCTGACGGGTCTGTGGCACGGTGCAAGCTGGAATTTTGTGCTGTGGGGTCTGTGGTTCTTCGTGTTCCTCGCGGCAGAGACGCTGTTTCTCGGCAAAGCGCTCAAAAAAGCGCCGATCGTCGGCGTGCTGTACACCCTCATCGTGGTGTATTTCGGCTGGGTGCTGTTCCGTTTCCAAGACGCCGAGGTGATGCTCGCAGTGCTGCGCGGCATGTTTGGCGTAGGCGGCAACCCGTGGGCGAGCTTTGAGACGACCCTTCTCATCAAAAACCACGCGTTCTTCCTGCCGGCGGCGATGGTAGGCGCCACGCCCGTGTTCGCCGTGCTCAGCCGCCGCTGGGCGGCGCTCGGCAAGCAAAACGGCCTCGCCGCGACGAGCTATGCCGTCGCCCAGCTCGTGTGGCCGTTCGTTCTGCTGTTCGTATCCACCATCCTTCTGGTCGGCAACAGCTATAACCCGTTCTTGTACTTCCAATTCTGATGAAAGGGGCGTTTAAGCGTTGAAATTATCCGACAACCTTATAAAAGAAACCAAAAAACGTCCCCGAACCGCGTGGCTGCACCCGTCACGCGTGATCGCTGCCGTTGCGGTGGTCGCCGCCGTCGCGGTGCTGGTGTGGATCATTCCCCTGCGCCCGACGACATCGGAGTTTGAACAGCGCGAGTTGGCAAAGTTCCCGACCTTCACGTGGGCGGCGCTTGCCGACGGCTCGTATTTCGACGATATTTCGCTGTGGTTCTCCGACACCTTCCCTGCACGCGAGACTTTCGTGCAGATAGCAGGCGGTATTCGCGGCCTTTACGGCATACAGGACGAGACCATTCACGGCACGATCCAAGAGGGGGATGAGATTCCTGACGCGCCGACGCGACCGAGCTCGACCGTCACCACAACCACCTCCACGACCGTGACCACCACAACGACCACCACCGCCACCAGCACAACGACCGCCACCTCGTCCTCCGCGTCGGGCGGCACCACCTCCACGACGGTGGATCACGACGCCATGATGCAACAAAACCAGAGCCTCGGCGCCATCATCGTTAAGGGCGACACGGCGTACGAATACTACAACTTCGTCAAATCCTACGCCGATCAATACGTCGGCACCGTCAACCGCGCCGCCGCCAAGTTCGAGGACCTCAACGTCTACGCGATGGTCGTACCGACCTCCATCGACGTCATGCTCGAACCCGACCAGCGACCCTCCAACTCCTCCGATCAAGGGCGCGCGATCGCCTATATGCTCGGCTCGATGTCCGAGAAGGTGAAAGTCGTCGAGGTGCGCGACAAGCTGCTCGAAAAACGCAACGAATACATCTATTTCCACACCGATCACCACTGGACGGCGCGCGGCGCCTATTATGCGTTCGCGCAGTTTGCGGCGCTCAAGGGGCAGACCGCCCTGCCGCTGGACGCGTTCACCGAGCGCGCTTTCCCCGGCTTCCTCGGCTCGTTCTATTCGCAGACCACCAACGCCGGTCTCGCGCTCGGCGGTGACACCGTCTACGCCTACCAGCCGCAAGGAAGCATCTCGATGGTATACGGCAAAACCGTCGCCGCGGCGACGGTGAAATATCCCGTCATCACGGACGTGAGCAACTGGAGCGCGCGCGCGAAATACAGCGCCTTCATCGGCGGCGACCAGCCCTTCGCCTGCATCACCAACGAGGACATCACCGACGGCTCCTCCATCGTGCTGGTCAAGGAGTCCTTCGGCAACGCCTTTGCACCGTACCTCGCCACTATGTATCACAAGGTGTACGTGGTCGACTATCGCTACTTCAACGAGGATTTCACCGCCTTTGTGAAAAATAAGGGCGTACAGGACGTGTTGTTCCTCAACAACATCTCCGCCACCCGAAACAAAATGTTGGTCAACAAGCTCGACGCACTCGTCGGCAAATAACCAAAAATTAAACCGACGCCTGTCATTTGACAGGCGTCGGTTTTTGGTGTATTTTTACAGTTTGCTGGTGGTGACGGAGTTGTTCCACCAGGTGGGATAGCGGCGAACCATGCCCTCGACCTTGACACCGCTGTAAGGCAGCTTGTCGCTCTGCACAAAATGCAACAGCTCGTCCTCGAGGTCGATAAGGCGGTCAACCTTGCCGTCACGGTAGTCTTGCAGGCGGTCACGGCAGTTGCGCATACGGCAGATCAGACCGCCGACGCGAATATCCTGCACCTCGAAGCCATGAGGCTTGTTTTCGGTGTACCACTGGGTGCGGAAGGCGGTGTAGAACACCTCAGTGCGGCGGATCATCTCGTCGTAATCCACAATAAGCGCGTCAAGCGCCGCCTTGTCGCCACTCTGATACACCTCGCGCGTGCGCTTGCCGATGGCGGCTTTCAGCGCCAGCACGGAGCAGAGCTTGGACAGGGTCTCGAACACGTACTTATATTCACCCACACGCTCGGCGGCCTCGCCGATATTCTCGGCAAACTTCGCGTAGTTCGCCGCGTCGTAGGGCGCGATGATGGTTTCCAGCTTGCCGAGGAAACAGTCGCTGTACAGCGCCGCCTTGGTGGGGGTCATCGGCATGCCGATCATGTATTCGGGTGTGTAGTCGAGCTGGTCGAGCAGCATGAAGTCGTCCATATCGGCGCCGACCCACTCGCGGAACTTCGCGCGGATCTCGTCCATATCCTCAATGCCGTGTGCCAAGCACGCGGTGTACGCCAACGTCGGCAACACGCAATAGGGCGATGCCTCGGCGCCGTCGTCACCCCACATGGTCTGGAAGAAGGTGTCGATGCCACGCTTGGCGCATTCCTTCATCGCGATCTTGGTGGCAATCATGGAGAGCTGGTTGCGCGGGCTGAACGCCTGCCATTTCCACGCGCCGGCGGCAAAATGCACGTGCTCCTTACCGACCAGACGGATGAACCAGTCGAGCATACCGCCCACACGGATGGGCGATACGTCCTCGCGATGCTCATTGTAGCTGTAATAGTTGACATACAGGCCCTTGGGGATGCGATCGACGAGGGTCTCGTCGAACTTCTCGCCCTCGGGATAGTTGGGCATCTCACAAGCGCGCCATGTGCCGTTGACCGAGTGGTACAGGGTGCTCGACCAGATGATCGGCTCCAATCCATAGCCCTTTGCCATATCGCACACGCGGTTGAGATGGCGCATCATGATCTCGGTCGAGGGGGTTTCGCCATGAATATCGCGGTAACGACCCTTGCCGAGCTTCGCCGCCTCGTCCATGCTCAGATGGATGAGATTGCTGTGACGCAGGCACTTGCGCAAAGAGGAGAGCATCTTGTCGATGAGCGCATAGGTGCGCTCGTCGTCGACGAGCAGAATGTCGTCGATGTCGCGAAGCGCGGCATACTGCGGCCACTGGAAAATCTTATCCATAAACGCAAGCGTCTGGATCACAGGGACAAACTCCATGCCCAGCGAATAGGCATAGTCGTCGATCTCCATGAGCTCCGCCTGCGTGTAGCGACCGCGCAGATAGCCGAAATACGGCTCGCCCTCGATCTCGTAGGTGTCCTCCATGTAGATGTAAATGCGGTTATAGCCCATCTTTTTGAGCAGGTCCATGAATTTTTTGAGCTGCGGCACCGTAATAACCGCATTACGCGTGCAGTCAAACATAGCGCCAAGGTGTTTGAATTTGCAAGTGTTTGCCATGACATTGACCCCCTTTGGTTGTTACCCCTTTTATAGCATAGTTCTCCTCATTTGTAAACCCTTTTTTACATAAAAGTCCGTTTTTTTCGCACGAAAACGGGCAACCTTGAAAAAAAGGGGGGATAGTGAGTGAAATTTCCGTCTGCATGGCGCGGCGTCGCCGTCGACGTCGGCTTTATCACGCTCGGCAGCGCGTGCTTTGGCGTAGCGGTGTCTCTCTTTTCCGCGCCGAACGACATAGCACCCGGCGGCGTGACAGGGTTGGCCACACTCGCCCATTTTCTATGGGACGCGCCGATCGGTGTGCTCACCGCCGCCGCGAACGTTCCGCTGATACTCGTCGCGTGGCGACGCTTCGGGCGCGACTTCGCCGCGCGATCGTTGCTCGGCATTCTGATCAGTTCCTTGGTCATGGACGTGCTCGCACGCGTCGTGCCGCCTTTTTCGGGCGATCGCCTGCTCGCGGCGGTGTTCGGCGGCGTGCTTACGGGCTTGGGCCTCGGCCTTATCCTCTCGCGCGGCGCGACCACCGGCGGCGCGGAGATCGTCGCGCGGCTGCTCGAACGCCGTTGGCCGCATATCCCGATCGGCAAACTCATCTTATTGCTCGACGGCGCCGTCATCGCGCTATCGGCGGCGGTATACCGCGAGCTGGAAAGCCCGTTGTATGCCATTATCCTCGTATACGTGTCTTCTCTGCTCACCGACCGTCTGGTCTACGGCGGACGGCGCGGCAAGATGGTGCTCATCGTCAGCCGCCGCCACGCCGCCATCACCGCGCGGATCCTCACCGACCTGCACCGCGGCGTGACTCTGCTCGGCGGCGTGGGCGGCTTCACCGGCGCGCCGCAGCAGGTGATCCTGTGCGCCGTGCGACGCACGGAGCTGTTTGCTCTCAAACGGCTGGTCGTTCAAGAGGACGCGCAGGCGTTCGTGCTACTACTCACCGCCGACGAGGTGCTCGGCAGCGGTTTTGTGTCGCTGGGCGACACGAGATAATTTGACAAAATAACAAAAATAAGCTACAATACCTTTTGTTAAGAGAGGATGTGTTTGTATGGCAAGCGTTACAGCCACCCCTGTCAAGGCCGCTGTCACCATTCGTGAGGTTACCACCAAACAAGAGTTAAAGACGTTCGTGGATTTCCCCAACAAACTGTACAAAGACTCCCCCTATTTCGTGCCGGCAATGTTTAACGACGATATGGAGGACTGGAATAAGAAGAAAAATCCGGCGTTTGAATATTGCGAGGCGCGCTGCTGGCTGGCTTTGCGAGACGGCGAGGTTGTCGGGCGTATCGGCGCCATTCTCAGCCACAAATCCAACGCCACCTGGAACACCAACCGCATGCGCTTCACGCAGGTGGATTTCATCGACGACGAGGCGGTGTCGGAGGCACTGTTCGCCACCGTCGAGCAGTGGGCGGCGCAAAAGGGCTGCACGCAGGTGCACGGACCGCTCGGCTGGTGTGACCTCGACCGCGAGGGTATGCTCGTCGAGGGCTTTGATCGCCGCAGCATGTTCATCACCTATTACAACCACCCCTATTACAACGACCATCTCCTGCGGCTCGGCTATCGCAAGGACACCGATTGGATCGAATATAAGCTCATCGCGCCCGATCGCGACAGCGAACTGGCGAAAAAACTGCACCGTATCGCCGAGCACGTCAAAAAGCGGCAAAAGCTCTCGGTCGTGCGCGTGCGCACGCGACTGGACTACGCGCCGATCATCCCCAAGGTGTTCCGTCTCATCAACGAGGCGTACGCACCGTTGTACAGCACGGTCGAGCTGTCGGATAAGCAGGTCCAGAAATACTCCAATAAATTTTTGCCGCTTCTCTCCCCCAAGACCACCTGCTTTGTGAAAAACGAGCAGGGCGAGCTGGTCGCGTTCGGCGTGTGTGCGCCGTCGCTGGCGCAGGCGATGCAAAAATCACGCGGAAGATTTTTGCCGTTCGGCTGGATCGGCGTGCTCAAAGCGCTGTCCAAGAACGATACGGTGGATCTGTTTCTCATCGCGGTGCGCCCCGACCTGCAAGGCGGCGGCATTAACGCCATCATTCTCGACGAAATGATGCACGGCACGCGCAAGCTCGGCATCCGCTACGCAGAGACCGGACCGATGCTGGAAACCAACGAGAAAATTCTCGCGCAGTGGAAATTGTTCGACAAAGAACAGCACAAACGACGCCGCTGTTACATAAAAGATATATAAACACAACCCCCGAGGCGATGCCTCGGGGGTTGTCTCTTTTACAGGTTGTTGGTGGAGATTATGTCCAACCACCGTTCAAGCGGATACTTCTTGACGCTGTCCTCTCTCCTCGCGTCACTGTACGGCAGATTGTCAAACTGCAAGTATTCGAGGATGTCGTCCTCCAGCTCCATGATGCGATCGAGCTTACCGTCGCGGTAGTCCTCGAGTCGCCGGCAGCAATGACGCATACGCCCGATCAGACCGCCCATGCGAATGTCCTGCACCTCATAGCCGTGCGGCTTATTCTCCTTATCCCACTGGATGCGGTGACAGGCATAGAAATGCTCCATGCGCTTGATCATCTCATGGTAGTCCGCGATGAGCTTATCCAGCTCCTCACGCGTGCCCTCACGATACACCTTGCGAGAGCGGATGCCGATATCCGCTTTGAGCGCAAGCACCGAGCACAGCGCGGCAAGGGTGTCAAACACGTACTTATACTCCCCTGCGCGCGCACCGGCATCCGCGATCTGCTCGGCGTATTTGGCATAATTCGCCGTGTCAAAGGGAGCGACCATCTTATCCAGCTTGCCGAGGAAGCAGTCGTTGTACAGCTGATACTTGGCCGGCGTATTCGGCATGCCGAGCATATAATCGGGGGTGTACTCCGGCAGATCAAGCAGCATAAAGTCGTCGATCTCGCCGCCGACCCACTCGCGGAACTTTTGACAGATCTCTTCTTTGTCAAAAATGCCCTGTGCGACGCAAGCGGTATACACCAGCGTCGGCAACACCGAGTAGCTGGACGCCTCGTTGCCGTTGTCGCCCCACAGACCGACCACCAAACGAGTCAGACCCGTTTCGAATGCCGCCTTGGCGGTATAATAGGCGTTGGTGGTGGACAGGAGGTTGCGCGGAGCAAAGGTAGACCATTTCCACGCGCCGCTGATATGCATCACATTCTCCATACCGCCGGCAAGACGCGCACACCACTTGAAGCGGCAAGCCAAACGCATCTGCGCGCTCTCCTTGCGGTGCTCGTTATAGTTGCCGTAGCCGATAATGATGTCCTTGGGCAACCGTGCGGCAAGAGTCTCGTCAAAGTTTTCGCCTTCGGGATAGTTCGGCCAGAAATAGTGCGAGGTGGATTTATGCCCGTGCATCGCCGAATACAGCGTGGTATACCAGATCATCGGCTTAAAGTTATACTTCTTGGCGATCTCGCAGACGCGGTTGATGTGCTCGACCATAATGTCGATCTTCGGCACGTCACCGTGCAGGTCGCGATATTTGCCGTTACCGAGATTGTGCGCCTCGTCCATACTGGTGTGCAGATAGCGCGCGCGCGGCAACGCCTTGCGCAACGACGCGTACATTTTATCAATCAGCGCATAGGTGCGCTCATCGCCGACGAGCATCGTGTCCGCATCGTCGCTGAACGCGCGATACTGCGGCCACTGCAACAGAGACGACATGTGCGCAAGCGTCTGGGTCAGCGGCACCAGCTCAACACCGTGCTGATAACCGTATTCCTCGATCTCGGTGAGCTCCGCCATCGAATAACGACCGCGCAGATAGCCGAAATACGGCTCACCCTCCACCTCGTAGGTGTTCTCCATGTGCAAAAAGAGCTGATTATACCCCATTTTGGCGATCAGGTCAATAAACTTCTTGACACTCTCGACCGTCATAATACCGTTGCGCGAGCAGTCCAGCATGACGCCGAGTTCTTTGATCGGAGATTTCGCTTGCACGTACAACTCCTCCTTCGCTTTTGCGCTTACAGGTTGTTGGTGGTGACGATGTTTTTCCAAGGCTCAACGGCCGTTTTTCTCACGGTGGTCGGGAGCTTTTTGTCGTACGGCAATTTATCCGTCTGGACAAATTCGAGGATGTCGTCCTCCAACTCCATAATGCGATCGAGCTTACCGTCGCGATAGGCTTCCAGACGGTCACAGCAGTGGGACATACGCGCGATGAGACCGCCCATACGCGCATCCTGCACCTCGTAGCCGTGAGGTTTATTCTCCATATCCCACTGGACGCGGTGGCACGCGTAGAAACGCTCCGTGCGCTTAATCATCTCTTTATAATCGGCGATGAGCTTATCCAGCGCCGCCTTGTCGCCGCTGCGATACACCTCGCGCGAGCGGATGCCGATGTCTGCCTTGATGGAGAGCACCGAGCACAGCGCGGCGATGGTGTCGAAGACGTATTTGAATTCGCCGCCGCGCTCGGCCGCCTCACCGATCTGTACGGCGAGCTTCTCGTAGTTGGCGCGGTCGTGACCGGCGACCATTTTGTCCAGTTTGCCGAGGAAGCAGTCGTTGTAGAGCTGGAATTTCGACTGGTTGATCGGCACACCGAGCATATAGTCGGGCGCGTGATCCGGCAGGTCGAGCAACAGATAGTCGTTCATATCCACACCGAACCACTCCTTGAACTGCTTGCACACCTCGTCCCAATCGTCGATGCCGTGTGCCGCACAGGCGGTGAACGCCAAGCTCGGCAGAACGGAATACGCCGACGCCTCGTTGCCGTCGTCGCCCCACATGGTCGTGAAGAACATCGGCACGTCGTTCTCGATACCGGCGCGCACCGCGTAATAGGCGTTGGTGATGGACAGGCGATTGCGCGGGCAGAAGGAGGACCACTTCCACGCGCCGATGCCCTGCATGACGTTCTCCTTGCCGACCAGACGGGCGGTCCATTCCAGGCGCTTGCTCAGTTTCATCTGGGTGGTGTCGTGGTTGTGCTCGTTGTAGTTATAGTGGCAGACCAAAATATCCTTGGGCAGGCGCGCGGCGAGCGTCTCGTCGAATTTCTCGCCCTCGGGATACCCCGGCCAGAAGAAGTGGCGCTTGGTATCCTGCATCGCAGCATAGATCGTGGTGTACCAGATCATCGGCTTAAAGTTATACTTCTTGGCGATCTCGCACACGCGATTGATATGCTCGACCATGATATCGATCGGCGGCACTTCGCCGTGCAGGTCGCGGTATTTGCCCTTGCCGAGGCCGTACGCCTCGTCCATCGCGGCGTGGATATACTTCGCACGCGGCAGCGCCTTACGCAGCGACGCGTACATTCTGTCAATGAGCGCGTAGGTACGCTCGTCACCGACGAGCATCGTATCCGCGTCCTCGGAGAACGCACGATACTGCGGCCATTGCAGAAGCGAGGTCATGTGCGCGAGCGTCTGGGTCAGCGGAATAATTTCCACGCCGTGCTCGTACGCATACTCCTCCGCCTCGTTGAGCTCTGCGATGGTATAGCGGCCGCGCAGATACCCGAAATACGGCTCGCCCTCCACCTCGTAGGTGTTCTCCATGTGCAGATAGAGCTGGTTGTAGCCCATCATAGCGATGCGGTCGATGAACTTTTTGAGTGCCGGCAGATGCATAATGCCGTTACGCGAACAGTCGATCATCACACCGAGGTCCCGAAACTTGCGGTTTTTTCCCATAAGAAAGCGCCTCCTTGTTAAATGTCACCCCCTTTATAGCACGCTTTCCTATATTTGTAAACCCCTTTTTACCAATTTATTATATTTATTTTTAAGGCTTTAACTATCTGTACTTTTTGACTCGATTATACAAAAAGTAAACCCTCGATCGCAACCGGTCGAGGGCTTTTCGTTAGGTTTTTACTTTTCTCGCATAAGGAAGGTGCCGAAATACAGCGCCGCGAGCACCAGTATCACCATCGGGCCGGTGGCGACGGCGTTGAAGTAGGCCAGAAGCAGTCCCAGCACCGCAGAGAACACGCCGAACACCAGCGCGAGCAGGTGGTAGCCGCGCATGCCGCGCGCGACGTTGCGCGAGGCGGCGGCCGGCAGGATAAGCATGGCGTTGATGAGCAGCAGACCGACCCAACGGATCGCGAGCATCACCACCACCGCAACAAGCACGACGAAGAGGTTGTCCAGCCATTTTACCGCCATGCCCTTGCTGCGCGCCATCGCCGGACTGATGCTCACCGCGTGGAAGCCGTTGAACAGCAGCAGCCACACGATCGTCGTCGCAATCAACACGCCGCCGAGCACCCACAACTCCGACGCAGTGATGCTCAACACGTCGCCGATGAGCAGACTTTGGTAGTTCGAGAAGTTGCCGCCGCGCGACAGCAGCGCCAGACCCAGCGCCACGCCAACGGCAGAAAACACGCCGATGACCGTGTCGGTCGAGGCAATACGCGAGTGGCGAATGGCGTTCATCAGCAGGGCGAACACCACCGCGAACACGATCATGATCCACCGATGCTCGCTCACGCCGAGCACCACGCCGATCGCCACGCCCGTGAGCGCCGAGTGTCCCAACGCGTCGGAGAAAAACGCCATGCCGTTGTTAACCACCAGCGTGCCGAGCATCGCCAGCAACGGCACGAGCATGATAAGCGCCCACAGCGCCGTGCGCATAAAGTCATACTGCCACCAGGATAACAGCCATTCCATCACGCGTCACCTCCGATCGCAAACGCCTGTCGGAAAGCGTCGCAGGCAAACACGTCCTCGGGCGAGCCGGAGGACAGCACCTCTCTATCCAACAGCACCACGCGATCCGCGTGGCGACGCACGTAGTCGAGGTCGTGGGAGATGAGCAGGATCACCATATCGTCGCGGCGCAGCTGTTCAAGCAGTTCGTAAAACGCCTGCAAGCCGGCGCGGTCCACGCCGGACACCGGCTCGTCAAGCATCAGCATATCGGGGTGAGGACGCGTCGCGACGGCGAGCAACGCGCGTTGCAGCTCGCCGCCCGACAGGCGCCCGATCGGCTTATCCAGCAGTTCCGCCGCCGCAAACCGCGCAAAATGCGCCTCGATCTCGCGGCGAAGGCGGCGCGGCACCGGCAAAAACGCCGGATAGCGCGTCGTGAAGGTCACCGCCACGTCCAGCACCGTCGCCGGCGAGCCTTCGTCGACGTTGAGACTCTGCGGCACGTAGCCGATGCGCGGCTTACGCTTGGTCGGGGTACCGCCGTGTCCGGTGAAGATGACCTCACCCTTATGCGGCACTTCCCCGAGAATCGCTTTGAAAAGAGTGCTCTTGCCGGCGCCGTTGCGCCCGATGATCGCGGTGATCTCGCCGCAGTGCGCGTGCAGGCTCACGTCCTGCACCAGCACGGTGTCGGCACGGCGCACGGTAATGTGATTGATTTTTAAGCAGTGCAGACCGCACGCACTCATGCTAATCCCTCCAATAGTATGGCGTTGTGTTCCATCGCCGTCAGCCAGTCGGTGCCGAGCACCGCCGTATCAATGGCGAGCACGCATTCGGGCGCGACCAAGCCGTCTACGCTCGCATAGCGCGCGGTATACTGGCTGTCGTACAGCACGAGCGTCTGCCGATCGTTTGCCGCCGCGGTCTGTGCCGCCGCCAGATCGGCAGGCGACACACCCGATTCCTCCCCGACGTGCAGGCGTGCCGTCACGGTCAGTCCCAGCTCGTCTGCAAAGTACGCGAGCGAATCGTGGAAGATCACGCAGTTTTTGCTCGGCAACGCCGTCACCGCCGCACGCAGACGCTCGCCGAGCGCCGTGACGCGCGCGATATACGCCGCACCGTTGGCGGCATAGGTAGAGGCGTTCGCCTCGTCCAGCGCACACAAGGCGTCCGTCACCGCCTGCACCTGCGCCGCATAGCGCGTGGCGCCCACCCACACATGCTCGTTATACGCATGATCGTGGTCGGTGTCGGCATGGTCATGCCCGTGCGCCGCCGTGCTCTCCAAGAAGTCCACGCCTGCCGAGGTGTCCACCGTCGGCAGCTGCGGCATCGCCGCAAGCGTGTCGTCCAGAAACGCCTCCGCGCCGCCGCCGTTGAGCAACAGCAGATCCGCCTGCTGTAAGGTTATGCGGTTAGAGGGGGACAACTGATAATCGTGCAGGCAACCGGTCATCGAGCCGGTAAGATTTTCCACCCACACGCCGTCGGTCTCCCCGACGATCGCGCACGCCGCCGCATATAACGGCGCGGTGGTGGTGACCACCGTCTTTTGTGCGCGCGGCATCCCTACCCTGCCGGTAAAGGCGGTGACGATCGCCGCCACCGCCGTGATACCTGCCATGAGCAGCGCGATGCGCCCTGTTTGTTTTGCGTATCGTTTCATGCCGTTTCCTCTCAAAATCGAGTCCATTTAGTATAATTAAAACGTAATTATACAATTAGTTAATCATTTCCACCCCAAACGGCGGTCGAGCGCCGTGGTGCGGATCGCGCCGGCGAGCATTGCACCGCCCAGCACGCAGGCGACGAGCTGTCCTGCCGCAACGAGCCCCATCTGGATAAACCACACCTCGACGGTGAACTGTGGCGCGACCAGCGCCAGCTCGGTGCCGACCGCCACGGCGTTAAACAGCACGGGCGGCAGGGTGGATAACAGAGGCAACCCCTTGACCCGATACCGCCGCCACGCCCAACTGAACGCCGCCGCAAGACCTGTCGCAAGAGTGCCGACGAGGATATCCACCGCGCCGGCGATATTCGCGCCCATGCTCAATCCGATGAGGTTTGACAACGCGCACCCGACCGTCAGTCCGGGGATCGCCGCCGGCGTATACGCCGCGAGGATGGTCAGCGCCTCGGCGAGGCGGCATTGGATCAGTCCGTAGGACAGCGGTGCGATACACACCGTCAGCACGGTGTACATCGCAGCGATCAGACCGGCCGTAGCCAGTGCGCGAATCGTGTTTTTCTTCATTTTTCTTCTCTCCGTAGTTTTATTTTAAGTCAGGATGGTTTCGAACTGACTGTTTTACCTTATTGGATATAGTAGAGATATTTTTGCCCGTCTTTTTCACGGCGCAGAACGCCGACGGACAGCAACACCTTTAAAGCGCCTTGCAATTTGCGCCCTTGCAGGCGCGCCGCTTTGCCGAATTGTGCCGCCGTAAAGGGTGCCGCCAACGTCGGCGGCAGTAACGCGGCGTAATCGGACGGCGTTTTGAGCGTCAGCGTGTCGCACAAGGCGATCGGCAGCCGTTCAGCGCGGTGCGAGCCGCGCTTGCCGCCGTTGCCCCAGCCGTCGAGCAAGCGGTGCTCCTCAACGTCGAGCAGCACGAGCCTGACAGTCAAATTCGGGTGTCCGAGCAGAGGAAGAATGTAAATGAGCTCCTTGCCGGCGTCGGCAAAGCCGCCGCGGCGGTTGGAGCGGCGCGGCTCAGTGCTCTCGCCGTCGGTCGGGTCGATCCAGCGGATGCGCTTGTCCCGCACGAGCGGATGCACCACTGTCACGGGATACTCCGCGAGCAAACGCTCCAATTTGCGCCGAAATCCCGAAAAATTCGCTGTTTGGATCTCGGTAACGCGCTCACCGTCGAAAATATCCGCCACACAGCCGTTCGGCAGGGGGATCTCGTGATGCGTCACGTCCTCGTCGAGCCATAATTTAAGGGTGGCGTGCAGGGTTTTCTCGCCCAGCGTGCCGATGCCGCCGACACGCGCGCCGCCGTCGCGCACCTGCGCGAGCGCCTCGTAAAAATCCACGATTATATCGCCTGCCATTCCAACCGCGCGGAAAACGCCGCGCCGCGCGCGGTGGTTCCCTGCACGAACACAGCGTCGGTATGCGCCGTCGACAGCGTCAAGACGTCTCCCATGCGCGTTTCGCCGGCAAAATGCAGCTGAATATCGGTGATGCGGCGGTTTCCCGGCTCGGTCGCGAGCACGTCGCACAGAAAATCGGCGTAGCGCGTGTTGTTGGTGTGCCCGTTGCGGTCGGTGTCCGACCAGCGGATCGCATAGTCGTATACCGCGGTCATGTCGGGCAGCTTATAGCGTTCGGGGTCGGAGCAGTCCACGGTACGCGGATTCGACGGCAACGCTCCCTGCGGATCGAACGCGTCGCCGCGCAACAGGCGGTGTCCCTCGACAGAAACCAGCGCAAACTGCATCACGCCGCACAGCAGAAGTTCTCCCTGCGCGTCGCGCCACTCGTAACAGCGCAAAAAACGCGCGCCGCGCCGTTCACGGTGCCAGGTGGTGAGCGTCACACGCTCTCCCATCTCCGGCAGACGCCACAGACGGCAGTGCCAACGCGAGGCAACGAACACCATGCCGCTTTGCATGAGCGCGTTCCATCCCATCCCGGCATCCACCAGATGCCGCTCGCCTGCCTCCTGCTGATAGCGCAGGACGGCGGATGGGCGCAGACGGTTGTCCGGCCCGACGTCATAGGACGCGACTTCGATCGGCATAGTAAATTGCTTCGGAATCGCCACTTTTGCACCTCGTTCTGTATAATTCATACCATTTTATACTATTTGTAAATTATTCTTCGCTTAATTTGTTCGCCAACGCGCGCAGATCGTCTGCATCAAAGAACTCGATCTGCAAGGTGCCGCCCTTGGCGCCGACAGCGACCTTGACCTGACGGCCGAGCGACTCGCGCAGCGCGAGCGCGACCTCATCGTAGAAGCTGTCGTGACGGGCAGGCGTGCGCGGCGCCTTAGGTTTTGCCTTGGACGCCTTCGCCATGCGCTCGAGCTCACGCACGGACAGACCCTGCCGCGCCGCGGCGGTCGCCGCCTCGATCTGCGCCGCCTCGCCCTCAAAGGCGAGCACGGTGCGCGCGTGGCCTGCCGACAGGTCGCCCGATGCGACCATATCCGCCACCGCCTGCGGCAACTGCAACAGGCGCAGGGCGTTCGCCACCGCCGGACGGGATTTATTGACCACCTGCGCCGCCTGCTCCTGCGTCATGCCGTAGGATTCCATCAGCGTACGGTAGCCGATCGCTTCTTCCATCGGGTTTAAATCCTCACGCTGTAAATTTTCGATCAGCGCAAGCTCCGCCGCCTCCTGCTCGTCCATGTCGCGGATAACGGCAGGTACCTCGGTGAGCCCTGCCATGCGCGAGGCGCGCCAACGGCGCTCACCGGCGACGAGCTGATAGCTGCCGTCGGGCATCGGACGCACCAGAAGCGGCTGTAACACGCCGTGCTGGGCAATGGACGCCGACAGATCCGCCAGCGCCTCCTCGTCGAATTGCTTGCGCGGCTGTTCGCGGTTGGGGACGATCTCCTCGAGCGGCAACAACACCGCGTGCGCGCCGTCCTCCAACGAGTTTTCGGATAACAAACTGCCCAGACCCTTGCCCAGACCGCCAATCTTCATAGCCATAGCCATTCTCCTTTACTGTCTCTCTAAGATCTCCTCCACCAGAGCGCGATACGCTTTCGCGCCCTTGGAGGACTTATCGTAGTAGTTGATGGGACGTCCGTAGCCGGGCGCCTCCGCCAAGCGCACGCTGCGCGGTATCACGTTGGCGTACACCTTGCGAGGGAAGAACTTCTTGACCTCCGCGACCACCTGCTGCGTGAGGTTGGTGCGCCCATCGTACATGGTGAACAGCACACCCTCCAACTCCAACGTAGGGTTGTACATGCGCTTGACCTGTCGCACGGTGGCGATGAGCTGGGACAGACCCTCCAACGCATAAAACTCGGGTTGCACCGGTAACAACACCGTATCCGCCGCCACCAGTGCGTTGAGCGTGACCAGCCCGAGCGCCGGCGGACAGTCGATGATGATGAAGTCGTATTGCTCACGGTACGGCGCAAGTGCGGCTTTCAGGCGACTCTCGCGATGAGGGATCTCCACCATCTCGATCTCGACGCCTGCCAACGCCATGCTCGACGGCACCACCGACAGACCGGCGAACGCCGTCTGCACCGCCGCCTGTGCGGCGTTTTCAGAGCCACACAGCAGGTCGTAGGCGGAGATTTTCACCTTTCTCTTGTCGATGCCGACACCGCTCGTCGCGTTTCCCTGCGGATCCACGTCCACGAGCAACACCTTCTTGCCCATCTCGCCCATCACCGAGGCAATATTCACGGCGGTCGTGGTCTTGCCGACGCCGCCTTTTTGTGTTACGACAGCCATAATTTTAGCCATTTCCCCACTCCTTTTATCCTAAGGACTTTAATAAAACAAGTTTATCACAGTTTTTTCGCGCTGTAAACCCATTATTTTTGTTTCACGTGAAACATCACGCCCTTTGCGTGTTGTTATGCGTCAAACTGTTTCACGTGAAACATTCACGAAAAGAGACGGAAACACCATATCTTGTGCTTGCAATTTCAAGGAAAGGGTGTATAATGTAGTTGCCCGCAAACAAAAAGCGCGAAAGCGAAGGGAGTTGTTTGTTTTGCGCGAAAAAAAGAAATTCGAATATAAGTGGATCATTGCAGGCTGTTGCTTTTTAATGATCTTCGGCGTGCTGGGATTTGCATGCGGCAACAAGGCGCTGTATCTCTCCGCCATCACCGAGGCGCTGAACATACCGCGCAGTCTGTTCTCTATCAACGACAGCCTGCGATACATAGCACAAGCGCTGGTCAACCTCGCATTCGGTGTGCTGGTCGTCAAATTCGGCGCGCGCAAGCTCATCGCCGCCGGCTTCGTATCGTTGGCGATCTCGCTGATCTTCTACATTTTCGCCGAAAACATCGCCATGTTCTACCTGGGCGGCATTTTCCTCGGCGTCGGCCTCGGCTGGACCGGCACGGCAACCGTCGGCTACGTGGTCAACCGCTGGTTCACCCAAAACAAAGGCACCATCATGGGGGTCATCCTCTGCTCCAACGGTCTCGGTACCGCAATCGGCGCGCAGATCATCACCCCGATTATCTACGATGAGACCAATCCCTTCGGCTATCGCAACGCCTATAAGCTTTGTCTTATCGTCTTGGTTGTTGTTGCTGTTATCGTCGTAGCCCTGTTCCGCAACTCCCCCGGTATCAACGTCGCAAAAGAGGAGAAAAAGCCGAAAACGCTCGTGCGCAACGGTCTGCCCTTTAACCAAGCTGTGAAAAAGCCGTATTTTTACAGCGTGGCGATCTGCGTTTTCTTAACCGGCGCAGCGCTGCAAGGCATCACCGGCATCTCCTCGGCGCACCTCAAGGATGTCGGCATCGACACCGCGTTTATCGCCACCGCCGCCAGCATACACTCGCTCGTGCTGCTCACCGCCAAATTCCTGACCGGCTATATTCACGATAAATTCGGTTTGCGCGTGACAACCTCCTTCTGTTATATTGCCGCCACCGTTGCATTCGTCGCACTGGCGCTGTCTGCACCCACAGCCGGCGGCAAGACGCTCGCCATCGTGTACAGCATTTTCTCCTCGCTGGCGTTGCCGCTGGAAACCATTATGGTTCCGCTCATCACCGGCGACATATTCGGGCAGGCATCTTACGCCAAGATGCTCGGCGTGCTCATGGCGGTCAACACCGCCGGCTACGCTTGCGGCGCCTTTGTTGTGAACTTCGCCTTTGATATCGTCGGAACCTATCTGCCGGTGCTGTATATCTCCGCCGCGCTGTTCTTCGGCATCATGATCACGTTCCTGATCACCCTCAAAACCGTAGATAAAGAACAGGCGCTCACCGAACAAGTGCAAGAGCAAACAACATAAACCAACAAAAACAAGCCCCTCGGCGCTCACAGAGCACCGAGGGGCTTTCATTATGCTGTTATACGATTATGCTTCCTGCTTTTTGCCGAGCACGGCTTTGAGCACGAATAGGGTGCCGACCATCAACACGAGCGAGATCGGCAGGGTAATGTACCACACAGGCACGAAACCGGCGATGATGTAGCTGACAAAAGATACACCCGCGACGGTCATCGCATACGGCAGCTGGGTGGACACGTGGTTGATGTGGTTGCACTGACCGCCGGCAGACGCCATGATGGTGGTATCGGAGATGGGCGAGCAGTGGTCACCGCACACCGCACCGGCCATACAAGCGGAGATCGCCACGATGGTGATGGTGCCGCTCTCGGAACCGAACACACTGAGCACGATCGGAATGAGGATGCCAAAGGTACCCCAGGAAGTGCCGGTAGCAAAGGACAGACCCACAGCGATGAGGAAGATGATCGCCGGCAGGAACGCCTGCAACGATGCGGCAGAGCCTTCGATGAGCTGGGAGATGAAGATCTTCGCGCCCAGGCTGTCGGTCATGGTCTTAAGCGTCCACGCACAGCAGAGGATGAGGATCGCCGGAACCATCGCCTTGAAACCCTCGGGAATGGAATCCATCAGCTCTTTGAATTTCAGCACGCGACGGCACAGATAGAAGATCACCGTGAAAACGATTGCGGCAAACGAGCCGTACACCAGACCGACCGAGGCGTCACTGCCCGAGAAGGCGGTGATAAAGTTCATATATCCCTCGGAATCGGGGGTGAAGAAGCCGCCCGAGTAGATCATGCCGATGACGCAGGTGATGATGAGCACGATGACCGGCACGACCAGATCGCACACGCGGCCGCGCTCGTTGGCGGTGAGCCGTTCCGCTTGTTCCTCGATGCCGGTGGTGAACAAATCGCCGTTTTTGGCGTTGTCCTCGTGCTTCTTCATCGGGCCGTAGTCAAACTTGGACACCGCGAGGAAGATCATCATCACGATGGTGAGCAGGGCGTAGAAGTTAAAAGGAATGGCGCTGATGAACAGCGACATACCGTCCTGCGCGCCCGAGCCCTTGGCAAAGCCGGCCACCGCCGCCGCCCAAGAGGAGATCGGCGCGATGATGCACACGGGCGCCGCGGTCGCGTCGATGAGATACGACAGCTTCGCACGGGAGATGTTGTGCTTATCGGTAACGGGGCGCATGACCGAGCCGACGGTCAGGCAGTTGAAATAGTCGTCGATAAAGATGAGCACGCCGAGCAGAACGGTCATCAGCTGCGCGCCGACGCGGGACTTGATGTGCTTGGCGGTCCAGCGACCGAACGCCTGCGAGCCGCCCGCCTTGTTCATCATCGCCACCAGCGCGCCGAGCAGCACGAGGAAGATGATGATGCCGATGTTGTAGCTGTCTGCAACACTGGAAATAAAGCCGTCGCTGAAGGTGTGCACGACCGTGGTCTCAAAATTAAAGTTGGCGTAGATCGCGCCGCCGGCGAGAATACCGATGAACAGCGAGGAATACACCTCTTTGGTGATGAGCGCCAGCACGATGGCGATCACCGGCGGCAGCAACGCCCAGACGGACGCGTATGCCGGAATGGATTCGCGCACCTTCGCCAGCGCGGTATCCAAATGTGCGTGGAAATCGGCGTCGGCATTGATGTTATCCGCATAGCCGCCCACGTACGCCATGGCCGAGTCGCCGTCAGAGAGATCGTATTCCGTACCCTCGACCTCAAAAACCGCACCGGTCGTCGGAACGGCCTCGCCTTCACCGAACGCGAGCATGCTCGTCGAGAAAACCAGCACGGCGCAGATGCTCAGCGCCAATAACCAACGCTTCCAAGATGTTTTACGCATGGAAATATCCTCCTACCAATAGATTTATTACGAAAATAGCATAATTTTAGCAACTTGTCAAGATTTGCGTGACAATCTTGTTGAAAAAGCACGAGCGATTATGACTTGATTTTTGAAAATGCCGGTTATATAATTATTATGTATAATTATTTCCTGTTTTAAGGAGGAGAACAGCATGAAGCGGAGATTGTTCAGTTCTGTCTTGGCGCTTCTCGTGTTGACCGCGTTCGTGGTCAGCGGCACGGCGTCCGTCGTTGCCGACGGCGTGCAAGCCGTGCAAGAAGCCACCGCGCAACTGAGGATCACCAAGCAGCCGACCGACGCCTTTGGCGCGCTCGGTTCCCTGGTACGCACCTCGGTGACCGCCGAGGGCGAAGGCCTCAAATATCAGTGGTACGTTAAGAACGTGCGCGACGAAGCTTTTGCCAAATCCAGCATCACCGCCGCCACATACACATTCACACTCAGCGAGGCCGGCGCCGGTCGCCAGGTCTATTGCGTGGTTTCGGACAAGCACGGGCAATCCGTTACGTCCGATACCGCCACCTTCCGTGTATCAAACCTTAAGATCGTCAAACAACCCGCGAGCGTCGGCGGTCCCATCGGCGCGGCGCTGTCTGCTTCGGTTGTCGCCGACGGCGAGGGGCTCACCTATCAGTGGTACATAAAAGACGTGAGCAGCGAGGCGTTCGCGCCCTGCGACGCGACCGACAGCACCTACTCGCTGATCATGAGCGAGGAAGTTGCCGGCCGTGAAGCGTATTGCGTCGTCAAGGACGACACCGGCAACGCCATCGCCACCGAGATCGTTTCGTTCGAGATCGCCGGCGCGATCTCCATCGTCGAGCAGCCGGCCGACGTCTACGGCGTCATCGGTGCCTCCGTGCGCACCTCGATCGCGGCCGAGGGTGAAGGCCTCAAATACACCTGGTATGTCAAGGATATAACAGACACCGCTTTCAAAAAATCCTCCATCACCGCTCACGTATATTCCACCACCCTGACACAAACAAACGCCGGTCGACAGCTTTATTGCGTCGTCAAGGACAAATACGGCAATTCGATCACCTCCGACACCGTCACATTCTACGCCTCCACGCTATCCATTACAAAACAGCCTCAGAGCGTCGGCGCGGCCGCCGGATCAACGGTGCGCGTCGCTATCACCGCTGAGGGTGAGGATCTCAAATACACCTGGTATGTCAAGGATACAACAGACACCGCTTTCAAAAAATCCTCCATCAACTCCTCTACATACACCTTCACTCTCAGCGAAACCAATTCCGGACGCCGGATCTACTGCGTCGTCACAGATGCCAACGGCTACTCCGTCACCTCGGACGTAGCGGTCGTCGAGATCGCCGATACGCTCAAGATCCTCACCCAGCCGCAAAGCGTCATCGTCAGAGCGCCGTCGACGGTACGCGCCTCGGTAGACGCCGTCGGCGAGGGTCTTAAGTACACTTGGTACGTCAAGAACCCCGGCTCCGACACCTTTACTAAATCCTCCATTACCACCAACACCTACGTATACCAAATCTCCGCAGACACCTCCGGGCGACAGGCATACTGCGTTGTCACGGATAAATACGGCAACGCCGCCACCTCGGATACCGCCACGTTCAGCATCTCCAACCTGAAGATTACCAAGCAACCCGTCAATACCAGCGCCGCCATCGGCAAAAACGCATCCGTTTCGATCGTTGCCGAGGGCGAGGGTCTTAAATACACCTGGTATGTCAAAGATCCGAACAAAACCTCGTTCAACAAATCCTCCATCACCGCCAGTTCCTACACCTATCAGATGACCGAAGAAAAATCCGGCCGTCAGATTTACTGCGTCGTAACGGACCGATACGGTGCTTCCGTACAGTCACAGATCGCCGTCATGGGCACCAACGCCGCGCTAAACATCACCAAACAACCCGAAAACGCTGCCACACCCATCGGCATGGTTGTCAGCACGGCCGTTGAGGCAGACGGCGTCGGTCTGACCTACCGTTGGTACGTCAAAGACCCTGACGCCGACACGTTTACCGAATCCTCGATCAAATCCGCCCGCTACACCTACACGATGTCCGAAAACAAAAACGGTCGACAGGTTTACTGCGTCATTACCGACAACACCGGTGTCACCGCCACCACGTGCACCGTCACGTTAAGCACGGTGGATCCGGTGGCCATCGTTCAACAGCCGACCGACTTCGGCGGCGCGCTCGGCGCATCCGTGTCCACCGCGGTGGTTGCCAAAGGCGACGACCTGCGCTACCAATGGTATTACAAAGAAGCCGGGCAGGAGACGTTTAACAGATCCACCGTCACCACCGCCACCTATGCCGTTGAACTGAACAAGGTGCGCGACGGCCGTCAGCTGTATTGCGTTATCATCGACCGGTACGGCGCGAAGATCCAAACGGACGTAGTCACGCTTAACGTGTATTCACACTATCTGACACTGGATCTCGGCTACGACGGCAAAACCGCCCAACGCGGCGTGCTGACTGACAACTCGTACGCCATCAAGGACCCCGTGCGTCCCGGCTACGTCTTTACCGGCTGGGTCGACGAGCAGGGCAACCCCTTTGACAGCGTCGGCACCTGCGCAAACGAAGCACGCGTCACCGCCACGTGGAAGCTGTACGGCGTCTCCACGCTGGACGAGCTGCTCTCGTTCACCAACCAAGGAGTCAAAACCATTCTCATCACCGGCGACATTACGGTGACCGAGCCTATTTATATTTCCTATAATACAACCATCTACTCTGACGGCGATTATTCTATCACGCGTCACCCCGAATACGCGGGCGACATCTTCGTCGTCGGCCGTGACAACACCGAAACGCCCTCCGTCATGCTGTATCGCAACGCGTCTTTGACGCTCGGCGGCGGCAAGGGCACGCTCACCGTTGACGGCAACCGCGACAACGTCACCGTCGACGTGCACGGCGCGCTGGTGTTTGCCGGCGACAGCTCCACATTCAACCTGTACGACGGCGCACGCCTCGTCAACAACAAAAAGATCAGCAACGAGCGCGTTCAATCCTACGACTATTTCATGAGCGAATCGGCTCGCTTGTATGTCGGCGGCGCGGCGATCGTCAACATTCTTTCGACCGTCAACATGTACGGCGGCGTCGTTGAAAACAACGAGGTTGTCAGCGAGCAGACCTATCTTCCCAACGAAGAAGGCGTTCTCGTGGCACGCGACGCCAACGGCTACGGCGGCGCGATCTACAACCGCGGCGGCTTCAACATGTACGGCGGCGTTATCCGCGGCAACGTCGGCTTGCGCGGCGGCGCGATCTACAACGTAAACATCGCGCGAATCGTCAACGGCGTCATCGAGAACAACACCTCCGGCACGTACGGCGGCGCGATCTGCTCCGCTTCCTACTCCACCTCCGATACGTACATCGGCTCCACGGATGATGCTAACGCCGTAGTTTTCCGCGGCAACCACTCCAACCGTGCGGGCGGCGTATTCTACGCCACCACGGACGGCCCTCTGCTCATTTACGGCAACACCTCCTTTGAGAATAACACGACCGATTCCAGCGGTGCCGCTATCTACACCGCCGGCACGGTCGTCTGCGACGACGCGGTGTTCCGCGGCAACGTCTGCAAGGGCTCGGGCGGCGCGATCTATCATCAGTACACCAGCGTGAACCAGACGCCTCGTCCTCTGTTGCTCAACAACTGCCACTTCGAAGAGAACAGCTCCGTCTACGGCGGCGCCATCATCTTCAGCGCAAACGACACCGTCGTGGCAGAAGGCAAGGGCGACCGCGCCGAGGTCACAAACTGTACTTTCTACAACAACGTAGCGGTCAAGACCAACGGCAGCAACGGCTTGGGCGGCGCGCTGTACGTAACGCGTTGCGCCACGGTCACGGTGGCAAACTGTGACTTTGTGGGCAACTCCGCCCAGCGCGTCGGCGGTGCCGTGTCGATCCATGCAGGCGCAAAGCTCACGCTTAACGACTGCGACTTTACGGATAACACCGCCGTCACGTGCGGCGCGGTAAACATTGCCTCCGACACAACGGTAAAGCTCACCAACCTGAACTTCATCGGTAACAAAGCCGTCTTCACCGAAACAGGCGGCGGCGGCAACACCGGTGCTCTGGCGGTATCGTCCGATAACGTCACCTACAAAAATCTTACATTCACCAACAACCACGCGGATGGCAACGGCGGTGCCATGTATATCACCGCCGTAGACGTCACGCTCGGTGCGGATTGCGAATTTGTCGGCAACACCGCCGGCGGACACGGCGGCGCGGCCTATCTGACCTACACGACCACCGACGACGTACGGGACGGCTCCGTGCTGACGGCGAACAACGTCCTGTTCAAGAATAACTCCGCCATGGCGGGCGGCGCCATCAGCGTACGCTCTGCGTGTCACACGACGCTCAACGGCGCACAGATTATCGACAACTCCGCCACCGGTGACAAGCAAGACGCCTCGGGCGGCGGCGCGCTGTACGTCGGCTTTGGTTCGGCAACGCTCCAAAACGTCACCGCCACCGGCAACCGTTCGGGTGGCTACGGCGGCGTATTCAACGCCTATTCCGGCGTCGTCACCGTCACGGGCGGTATCTTCAGCACGAACCAAGCACCCTCGGGCGGTGCCATCAGCGCATCCAACAGCAGTACCGTCGTCATCGGCGGCACGACGCTCAGCGCCAATGAATCCACCCATGTCAACGACTTCAACTCCGACAAGGGCGGCGGCGCGATCCACGCCAAAGGCGGCGTGCTGACGCTGACCGACACCCTGCTTGACAGCAACAAGTCCGATTATTACGGCGGCGCGGTCCACGCCAACGGCACCACCGTCACCATCAACGGCGGTACCGTCAACAACTCGATCGGCGGCACCGGTGCGGCGCTGTATTTGAAGGGCAGCTGCAAGACGACCGTCGTGGGCACGGCGATCAACGACAACACCGCATCTAGAAACGGTGCTGTCTACGCCAACGGCGGCACCGTTACGCTGAGAAACGTCACAGCGAACGGCAACGAGGCGCGTGACGGCGGTGTAATCTACACGAGCGGCAGAACCACCGTCAACGCCGAGGATAGCGTCTTTAAGGGCAACCATGCCACCAACGGCGGCGTGGTGTTCCACACCGCCGGCACCACCGTCAACCTCACTAACAGCACCTTTACGGAAAATACCGCGAAATTCGGCGGCGTAACGCACGGAACGAAGGCGACCCTCAACCTGTGCGACAACACCTTCACGAAGAACACCGCAAACAATAACGGCGGCGCTCTGTTCACCGAAGGCAGCACGATCACCGCGACGGGCAACAACGTCTTCTCCGAAAACGCGGCAACCGGACACGGCGGTGCCATCTACGTCGTCTACTACGACGAAGAAACCGCGGAAGGCGAAAAAACCAGAACCCCCGGCACGCTCACCATGAGCGACGGCGCGTTTGATCACAACACCGCCATGGGCGGCGGCGCCATCAGCGTGCGTTCTGTTTGCAGCGTTTCCTTCGACGGTACCGTGTTCACCGAGAACGCCGCCTCCGGCTTCTCGAACGACAACGACGGCGACGGCGAGGGCGGCGGCGTGGTCTACGTCGGCTTCGGCGACGCGATCTTCAAAAACGTCACCGCCACCGGCAACACTGCCGAGCTCGGCGGTGTCATCGACACCTATAACGCTGACGTAACCGTTATCGGCGGTGCGTTTAGCAACAACAAGGCGTCCTCGGGCGGCGTGATCTACGCGCCCGGCGGAAACGACGTCAGCATCAGCGGCGCGACCTTCACCGCCAACGAATCCACCGATACCACCGTCAACGGCACGATCGGCGGCGGCGTGGTGAACATCAAGGGCGGCACGCTGACCGTGACCGATGCGGGGTTCGACGGCAACAAGACCGCCTACTACGGCGGCGTCATCAACGCGCGCGGCACCACGGTGTCCATCACGGGCGGTGAGATCAAGAACACCGTCGGCAGAACGGGCGCGGCGCTGTACTTCCGCGACAGCACCAAGGCGACCGTCGAGAACACGGCCATAAACGGCAATATCTCTAACGGCAACGGCGTGGTGTACCTCAACAGCGGCACGCTCTCCTTGACCGACGTCACCGCCGACGGCAACAAGGCATCTAACGGCGGTCTGCTGTACACCAGCGGCGGCAAAACGACGCTCACAGGCGTCACCGCAAGCGGCAATACCGCAACCAACAACGGCGGCGTGCTGTATGTGGCAGGCAATGCCACCGTCACGACGACCGACGGCACCTTCACCGCCAACGCGGCGAAGAAGGGCGGCGCCATCTACACAAGCGAAAACGGCAAGGTCATCGTCAACAGCGGTACGCTCGACGCCAACACCGCCACCGACGGCGGTGCGGCGTACGTCACGGACAAAGGCAGCATGACTGTTAACGACACTGCTTTGACGAACAACACCGTCACTGCGAGCGGCAACGTCTACGCCGACGCCGGCTCGGTCACGCTCAGCGGCGTGACCGCAAGCGGCAACACCGCCAAAAACGGCGGTGTCGTGTACGCGTGCGGCACGGCGGCGGTCACGCTCACCGACTCGACGTTCAACACCAACAGCGTTTCCGGCAACGGCGGCGCGGTGTACGTCACCGAACAGCCCACCGTCACCATCAGCGGTTGCACGTTTGAGGGCAATACCGCCCGAAACGGCGGCGCGGTGTACGACTTCTGCGTCGATCTGTGCATCGCAGACAGCACCTTCACGGGCAACTCGTCCACGAACCACGGCGGCGCGGTGTATCTCGCCGGCGCGACCGTCACCGCGACGGGTAACAACGTCTTTACCGAGAACGCCGCCGCAAGCCACGGCGGTGCGGTATACGTCGTCTACTACGACTCCGCCGACAACGGCAGAATCCCCGGCGTGTTCAACATGACCGGCGGCTCCTTCTCGAAGAACACCGCCTTGGGCGGCGGTGCGGTCAGCATCCGTTCCGTTTGCACGGCAACCTTTGACGGCACCGTGTTCACCGAGAACGCGGTCAGCGGCTTTGCCGGCGACAACGACGGCGACGGC
>JAFQFY010000060.1 GCA_017398485.1 Clostridia bacterium | reverse complement strand
TTTTGGCAAAGCTTTATTTGAGTTTGCTTTGCAAACTCAAAGGCGAGTTCTCGCGCTCGTACAACCGCAAACAAAAAAGACACCCGAGTGGGTGTCTTTTTGTTTTGGAGCGGCTGACGAGGCTCGAACTCGCTACCTCCACCTTGGCAAGGTGGCGCTCTACCAGATGAGCTACAGCCGCATATCTCGCAACGCAAGTTATTATAGCAAACCAACCTTGCGTTGTCAAGACAAAAATCAAAAATTTCTAAAAAACCGATAAAACCCTTTATAACTGGAAATCTGCCGCCTCGTAGGAGTCCAGTTTCGGCTGGCGATAGGGGATGCGCTTGAGCGGATCGTACACGAATCTGCGGCAATGATGGTACATCGGCACGATGCCGCGCTTAGAGCAAAGCATCACGCGTCCGTCTGCCGCACGCCGTGCGCGCGCGCAGTACTCACAGCAGGGATTGATATTGTTTCCGTACAGTTTACGCCGCATAAAGACAACTCCTATCCTACGAAACTTCAACTGAAATTCATTATAACATACCTTGCGAGATATTTCCAGTCTTTTTTGGATAAAAACACAGCATCGCTATAAAACTAAATAATACAAGCATAACCGAGGCGGCGGCGGAGGTGTAAAAAGGCACGGTGGATACGTTTTGCCCTGCCGTGGGCAGATCGACGGGAATGAAATGAAACAGCACGACGGCAACGCCGCCACTAATGATGCCGTGCAACAGTCGCCCAAACCAAAACGGCGGCGTCAGCAAACGCACGCGGTCGGTCGGGTCTCGCAAGGCGACGGCCAACTGTCCCTGCACCGACAGACCGCCCCAGCCGAGACATAAGCAAAGCCAAAAAGGCGTCATACGCCCGTTGCCGGCAAGGGCGATGCACCCACAGCTGACCTCAATGAGCGCGGATACGGCGGCGCTGAAAGCGGTCGCCGCGTGGCCGGTGACTCGTTGCAACCACAGCGACACGCCGCTGGCCTCCCACACGGAAAGCACGGCGCTCGCCAACAGCACGAAGCCGCACATGGTCAGCAGAGCGCCGCAGGTGTCTTGTACGACCGCGGCGATCGGGCGTGCGGTTGCGGCAAGGCGGGGTGCGTCGATGGATTCTTCTTGCGTTTCAGCGGTGCGTGCAAGGGTAAGCCCCATGCCGATCGACGTGGCCGCGTGGGCGGCAAATAACAGCCAGCCGGCACGTGCACTGCCGAGTAAACCGACACCGACCGTGCTGACGATAAAACCGGGTCCGCCGTTGACGCAAAACAACGTCATGCGCCGCGCTTGGGAAACGTTGATCTGTCCACTGTGATACAGCCGCCCGATTGCCAGCGCTCCTGCCGGATAGCCGCCGATCAGGCTCATGAGGATCGCCGCTCCGCAGCAGGGAGGCAGGCGGAAAAGTCGCCTGGTGAGAGCGCCGAAAAACCGTGGTGGTTGCGTGCATAGAGGAGAATCCGTCAACACGCCCGATAGGATCATAAACGGATACAGCGTCGGTATGATGACCGTGGAACATACGGATAGACCGCGGCTGACGCCGTTGGCGAGCGCTTGCGGCCAATATAGCATCAAGGCTGCGATACCGAAGAATAACGCCGCGACACAGCCGTAGCGGATCGATCGTTTGTGAAAAGTGCGTATAAACACGGTTGTCCACCTCTTTCCGTACAATGTATGCGTCCTTCGCGCGAAATATGTGCATGAACGTCTTGGCCGCGCGCATAAAATGGAGAGATCAACAGTGTGAGGAGGGACGTCATGAAGCGTAGACAACCGGTCGGGCAACGAGTGGAGCGCGCCATGCAGTTACCGGAGGGAACGCTCAGCGGCACGGCTTTTATGGAGATCGAAGGAAACTCGCGTGCGGTGATCACCGGTTGCCGCGGCATACAGACCTATTGCGAGGATTGCATATGCTTGCGCACCTGCGGCGGCACGGTATCTTTTTACGGGCGCGATATGGAGATGGGCTGTCTGTCGTCGGACGGCGCGACCGTCACCGGCTGTTTGCAACGCATCGAGTTTGATACGGGAGGGAACTGACGATGGCGTTATCTCGTTTATGGCGGTGGTTCCCCGGCTGGGTACGCGTGGAGACCGAGGGAGGCTATCCCGAACGCCTTCTCAATGCGGTCGCGCAGGAGGAGATCGCCGTTTGGAACGTGCGTTGTCGTGGCGAGTGGATGCGGTTTTCCTGTTTCGTGAGGGATTATCGTACGCTTCGTCCACGCGCCAGACGCGCCTGCGTACGTATGCGTGTGCGACAAAAGCACGGTCTGCCGTTCTGGATACATCGCTACCGCCACCGCAAAGGTCTGCTCGTCGGTCTGGCAGTCTACGTTCTGATACTCGCCCTGCTTGCGCCGCGCATCTGGGTCGTGCAGGTGGTGGGCAACACCGACACCTCTGCCGAGGAGATCCTTGCGGTCGCCGAGGATATGGGGGTACGAATCGGCGCGCGCATGGATAAATTGCAGATCAAACAATTGGAGATCATGGGGCTTAATCGCCTGCCGACGCTCGCGTGGATATCCGTCAACCCCAGCGGCAGCGTCGCTCGCGTGGAAGTCACCGAGCGCAAGCCGACGCCGCAGGTGCTTGATCTGTCGGTGCCGTCGGATATCGTGGCGTTGCGCGACGGACGGGTGGTTTCGGTCACGGTGGTCAGCGGCGAAAAACGCGTCAAGGTAGGGGAGGCGGTGTCGGCAGGCACGGTGCTCATCGGCGGTCGTGTGGAGAGTGAGCTCGGCGAGCAGCTTTACCGCGCCTACGGCGAGGTGCTTGCGCAGACCGAACGCCGCATCACCGTGTCGGTGCCGCTGACTTATTATCCGTCGGTGCCTGACGGATTCGTGTCGGTATGTCCGACGCTGACGTTTCTCGGATGGGAGATTCCGTTATATGCGAACGTAGCGCCTCCCGAAAGCCATCAACTGTATGAGCGCGCGCATTTCTTGCAGGCGAACGGTCTGACCCTGCCGCTCGGCATCACGACACGGTATTACCTGCGCACGGAGCAGCGACCGATGCAACGCACCGAGGCGCAGGCGGTCGAACTGGCGGCGGCACGTTTAGCGGCACGCGAAAAGGAATTGTTTGAAGCAGACAGCTTTGAGGAGATCGGCCGAAGCGAGCAGGTGATTGACGGTGTATATACGCTGTCCGTGCAGTATCGTTGTGTGGAAAATATCGCGGTGGAGCAACCGTTGATGTGAAAATGCCGCGCAAAAAAGTTTTGCGCAATTTTTTGGTGAAGTTATATAGTGACAAATGAAATTTTTAGTGATAAAATATAAAAAAGATCAGCGACAAGGAAGGGCATTATGACGGAACGGATCATCAACGTAGAGCGTATGGAACAGGCGTTGTCCCTGTTCGGCAGTTTTGACGCCAACATTCGTTTGGTAGAAAAAGAATATAACGTGGCGATTCTTGCGCGCGGAACGGATATCAAGATCAGCGGCGAGCCGCTGGACGTCGACCGCGCCGCCCGTGCGATCGAGGGCCTTTTACAGCTCATCAACCGCGGCGAAGAACTGAATGAGCAGAACGTGCGCTACGTGCTGATGCTGGTGGGCGAGGGCTCGGAGAGTGCGATCGGACAGATCGGTTCGAACAGCCTGTGTATCACCTCCAAAGGTAAGCCCGTCAAGCCCAAAACGCTCGGTCAGAAGAACTATGTCGACGCGATCGCCAAAAACACGGTCACGCTGGGCATCGGCCCTGCCGGTACGGGTAAGACCTATCTGGCGGTGGCGATGGCAGTCAAGGCGTTTCGCGCCAAGGAGGTCAACCGCATCATACTGACGCGTCCTGCGGTGGAGGCAGGCGAGAAGCTTGGCTTCCTTCCCGGTGACCTGCAAAGCAAGGTAGACCCCTATTTGCGTCCGTTGTATGATGCGCTGTTTGATATGTTGGGCGCAGAGAGCTACCAACGCTACTTGGAGCGCGGCGATATTGAGATCGCGCCGCTGGCGTATATGCGCGGTCGCACGCTGGATGACAGCTTCATCATCCTCGACGAGGCGCAGAACACCACCCCCGAGCAGATGAAGATGTTTTTGACCCGACTCGGTTTCAATTCGCGCATGGTGGTCACGGGTGATGTCACCCAGATCGACCTACCCGACGGCAAGCAGAGCGGCCTCAAACAGGTCATGCGTGTGTTGCAGGGCGTGGAGGATGTCGCAATCTGCCAGTTCAGCCAAAAGGACGTCGTGCGCCATCAGCTCGTGCAACGCATTATCGCCGCCTACGAGCAGTATGAGCGCTCGAAGGATAAAAATAACCGCATACAAACCTCGAAACGAAATGAAAGGCAGGGCAAAAGCAATGGATAAGATTAAAGTGGTCATCGACAACAAACAAAAAGCCGTCAAGATCCCGACGGGTGTGCGTTTGCTGATTCGCCGTTGCTGCCACGCCGTGTTGGAGATGGAAGGGTTTGAAGGCTCCGCGGAGGTGGACGTATCCTTCGTGGACAATGCGCAGATCCAAGAGATCAACCGCGAGCATCGCAACATTGATCTGCCGACCGATGTGCTGTCCTTCCCCTTGAGCGAAGACGGCGAATACGACGCAAACCCTGCCACCGGTGCGTATATGCTCGGTGACATTGTCATATCTCTCGAACGCGCCGCTGCGCAGGCGGAGGAATACGGACACTCGTTCCGCCGCGAAGTCGGCTATCTCACGGTCCACTCGATGCTGCATCTGCTCGGCTACGACCATGTTAAAGGCGGTCTGGAAGCGGTGCGTATGCGCGAAAAAGAAGAGGCCGTTATGCTGTCGGTGGGTCTTCCGCGCGGCGGCAGTTATGTGCTGGACGAACAATAAACAGGAAAGATCATCACACGGGCGGTCTGTGACGGCCGCCCTGTTTTAAAGGAGTACTATGGATACATTATCAGCTTTTGCAGCGATCGTCGGTCGCCCGAACGTGGGAAAATCGTCTCTGCTCAACGCGATGGTCGGCCGTAAGGTCGCCATCGTGTCGGACAAGCCGCAGACCACGCGTACGCGTATCATGGGCGTGGTCACGCGTGACAAGACGCAGCTCGTTTTTCTCGATACGCCCGGTAATCACAAACCGCGCACGCGGCTGGGTGACTATATGGTACGCTCGATCGGCGAGGCGGTATCCGGCGTGGACGTGGGTATCCTCGTCACCGAGCCGCGCACGGCCATCCGCGAGGAAGAGACCGCCCTGCTCGATCAGTTCACGAAGCAAAATCTGCCGAGGATCTTGGTCATCAATAAGATCGACACCCTCAGCGACAAGAGCAAGCTTCTGGAGATCATTGCCGCGTGGAAGGAACGTGCCGCGTTTGACGCGGTGGTGCCTGTGTCGGCGCTGACCGGTGACGGCGTGGATGAGCTGTTTGCGGTTCTGTGCGGTTATGCGGTGGAGAGTCCCCACTTCTTCGATGCCAACGCCACCAGCGACCAGACCGAACAGGCGCTTGCGTCTGAGGTCATTCGAGAAAAAATGCTGCAGCTGTTGCGTCAGGAGATACCGCACGGCATTGCGGTGGCGATCGAGCGTATGGCTGACCGCGAGACCGACAAGGGAACGATCGTAGATATTGAGGCGAACATTTATTGCGAGCGCGACAGCCACAAGGGCATGGTCATCGGCAAAAAAGGTGCGATGCTCAAGCAGATCGCTTCTCTCGCACGCGCCGACCTAGAAGAATTACTCGGTGCCAAGGTTAATCTGCAATGTTGGGTTAAGGTCAAGGAGGATTGGCGCAACCGTCAAGGCTTCCTTAACGGTTTAGGGTATAAACTCGATTGATATAAGGTGACAAGGCCAATGCCTTGCCACCTTATAATAACAGATATTGCCGTCGCTATTCCTTTTCGGGCAGGAGATACTATCCGTGAAAGGACGTGACGGCATGGACGAACAAGAGTTGTGGCAGCGATTTTCGCAAACGGGTCGCGTGGAGGATTATCTGCGCTATCGCGGCGTGGCGATGCCGAGCGGGATGAATTCAGTGGAAGCGGAGGACGTTTATGGCAGGGACAAAACAGCATCTCATGACCGACGGTCTGATCGTGCGTGAATATCCGACCGTAGCGGAATCCGACCGATTTGTGGCGATTTTGACACGGGACAAGGGGCTGGTGCGCGCGAGTGCACGCGGCGCACGCAACGTCAGGAGCCGCTTCGGCGCGGCAACGCAGTTGTTATGTTATTCCGACCTGAGTTTGATTCCGGGTCGGGATAAATACATAATTGAGGACGCAAAGCCGAAAGAGGTGTTTTTCTCTTTGCGGCAGGATATGGAAAAGTTGGCGCTCGCACAGTATTTTTGCGAGCTGGCGTTGCACATGACGCCGACCGACGCCTCGGCAACCGACCACCTGCGTTTGTTGCTCAACGGTCTGCATTATTTGGGCGAGGGCACGCGCGACGCGCTGCTTGTCAAGGCGGTCGTCGAGGGCCGCTTGCTGTGTTTGGAAGGGTATATGCCGGATCTTGGCGGCTGCTGTCATTGCGGCCGTGCGGAGGATGCGCTGATGTGGTTTTCCTGCGTCGACGGCACGCTGACCTGTTCGGCCTGCGCGCCGCCGGCAGAGGGTATGCCGGTCACCGCCGGCGTGCTGGCGGCTTTGCGGCATATTTTGCAGGGCGATTTTGCTCGGGCGTTTGCGTTTAAGCTTCCGGCGGCGGATACGGTGCAACTTGCGCGGCTGATGGAGCGCTTTTTGCTCGCGCAACAACAACGGCGGTATAACACGCTGGAATTTTATCACACGATGCACCCCGAATTGCTGTAACATACGGAGAGGGACTTATGGAGAGGGACTATCATGCATTAGAATTGGATAAGATCCTCGGACAGCTCGCAGCGGAGACCTGCTGTGAGGACGCCGCGGCACTCGCGCGCGCCCTGCGCCCGTCGACCGAATTGTCGCTCGTGCAGCGCCTCGTGGACGAGACCGACGATGCGTGTCGGTTGATGGCAGGCTACGGAAGCCCGTCCTTCGGGCGTATGACTAACGTTACCAACGTGCTGCGTCGCGCCGAGGCAGGCGCGAGTCTGTCGCTGGGCGAGTTTTTGCGCGTGTCGGAGGTGTTGCGCGTGATCCGCTCGCTGTCGGAGTGGCGCGCGCATTGCGAGGGTGTTAAAACGGTGTTGGACGATTGGTTTTCCGTTCTCGCACCGAACAAATATCTGGAACAAAAGATCGCGTCGGTGGTGGTCAGCGACGAGGAGGTCGCTGACACCGCGTCGCCGACGCTTGCGGATATTCGCCGCAAGATGCGCGCCGCGTCCTCGCGCGTGCGCGACCAACTGGATAAACTGATCCGTTCCCCTGCATACGCCAAGGCGTTGCAGGAACCGATCGTCACCATTCGAGGCGGTCGCTTTGTCGTGCCGGTCAAGGTCGAGCATCGCGGCGACGTCGCCGGTCTGGTGCACGACACCTCGGCGTCGGGTGCAACGGTGTTTATCGAGCCGATGGGCGTGGTTGAGGCAAACAACGATCTCAAGGTCCTGCGCTCGAAAGAGGAGACCGAGATCGAACGCATCTTGGCGGAACTTTCCGCGGAGGTCGGCAGTTTTGCGACTGCCATCATTGCGGATTATCAGGTGATGCTGGAGCTCAACGTTATCTTCGCCAAGGGGCAGTTAGCGTATAAAATGAAAGCGATCAAGCCGCGTTTGACGGCGGACGGGCATACGTTGCTCAAAAGTGCGCGTCATCCGCTCATTGACAAGCAAAAGATCGTGCCCATCGACGTAGAACTCGGCGGTGCATTTGATACGCTGGTTGTCACCGGCCCGAACACCGGCGGCAAGACGGTGACGCTCAAAACGCTTGGCCTGTTGACACTCATGACCATGTGCGGCTTGTTGCCGCCTGTCAACGACGGCAGTCAGGTGGCGGTGTTCCGTCGTGTGTTGGCGGATATCGGCGACGAGCAGTCGATCGAGCAATCGCTGTCTACTTTCTCGGCGCACATGACCAATGTTATCCGCATCCTCGGTGAAGCGGATGACGGCAGTTTGGTGTTGCTCGACGAATTGGGCGCCGGCACCGACCCCGTGGAGGGTGCGGCGCTGGCGGTGGCGATTTTGGAACGACTGCGTGCGCAGGGCGCGCGCGTCGGTGCCACCACTCACTACGCGGAACTCAAAGCCTATGCGATTCACACGCCCGGCGTGGAGAACGCCGGCTGTGAGTTTGACGTCGCCTCGCTACGTCCGACCTACCGCTTACTTATCGGCGTGCCGGGTCGTTCGAATGCGTTTGCCATCAGTGAAAAGCTTGGTATGGACGAGACGCTCGTCGAGCATGCGCGCGCGCTCGTGTCGGAGGACGATCGTCGTTTGGAGGATGTCGTGACCGATATGGACGAGCGCCGTCAGGCGCTCGAAAAACAGCTTGCCGAGGCGCAGGCGGCAAGCGAACGTGCCAAACAGACCGCAAGCCGCGCGCAGACGCGTTTGGATGAATTGGAGCGGCAGCGGCAAAAGGAGCTCGACAATGCGCGTGCGCAGGCGCAACGCATCGTCGAAAAGGCGCGCATTGAGGCACAACAGCTCATGGACGAGCTTGACGAACTGCGTCGCCAAAAGGATGCGGCGGATTTCGCGCAAAAGACGCAACAGGCGAAAAGTCAACTGCGTTCGCGTCTGCGACGCATGGAGGATGCCGTTGACCCTGTTACCCAAACGGACAACGGCGATTACGTGTTGCCGCGCGCGTTAAAGGTCGGCGATCGCGTGCAGCTGATGGATATGGGTTTGCAGGCGACGGTGCTCAAAGAGGCAGACGACAAGGGCTTCGTTGAGGTGCAGGCAGGCTCTATCCGTACGCGCACGCCGCTCGGCAACCTGCGGCTGTTTGAGTCTCATCGGGAAGAGAAAAAGGCGCGTAAGGGCGTGCCGACGGCGCGGCAGGGCGGTGGACTCACCTCGCGCATGGAACGCGCCGCGAACACCGACCTTGATCTGCGCGGTCAGACGGTGGAGGAGGCGTTGCTGGAGGTAGACCGCTTCCTTGACAACGCCGTCATGTGCGGTCTGGAACGCGTGACGGTCATTCACGGCAAAGGCACCGGTGCGCTTCGCGCTGCGGTGCATCAGCATCTCAAAGGACATCGGCAGGTCAAGGGCTTCCGCCTGGGTGTCTACGGCGAGGGAGAGACCGGCGTGACCATCGTGGAATTAAAATAAGATTGTGTTGGATAACGGTATTGCACGGTTGTGCAATACCGTTATTTTTTTGTTCTATTTAGCAGGACAAGACCATATACATGGGACAAGAGGTGAGGACAGGCGTGGAGATTTGGGCAACTTTGCGGCGGTATTTGCCGTCGTTGTGGGTGGATTATATGGCGTCACTGCCGCCCGAGGAGCAGAAAACGATACAAGAGATCCGTCTGCGTGCCAATGCTCCCGTGATGCTGTCCACGCCTACGGGCGAACGGTTTCTCGGTGTGACAAGCACAACCACTTTACAGCAAAAAGATACGGTACTTTGCCGCCGCGAACAGTTGGAGACCTGTTTTTTGCGCTTTTGCGAGGAGTCGGTGTACGCGCACGAGGAGGAACTGCGTCAGGGGTATATTGCCGTGTCGGGCGGTATCCGTGTCGGCGTCGCGGCGACGGCGGTTTTGGAGGATGGCACGGTGCGTGCGGTGCGGCAGGTGAGTTCTCTGTGCATACGTTTGCCGCGGCGGCACGTCGGCTGCTCCGCGACCCTGCTGCCGCTGGTGCTCACGGATGACGGCGTGCGCAGTACTCTGCTCGTCAGCGAGCCGTCGGGCGGCAAGACCAGCCTTCTGCGCGATCTGGCGACCACTCTGGCGGCGCGCCGCGTGCGCGTGGCGGTGGTGGACGAGCGAGGCGAGCTTGGCGGCGTGGACGATCTTGTCGGGTGTGACGTGCTGCGCGGCTATCCGAAGGCCGTCGGTATCTTGCAGGCGGTACGGTGTTTGGCACCGCAGGTGGTGGTGTTCGACGAGCTCGGTGACGCACGCGAACAGGATGCCGTATGTGCCTGCGCGCATGCCGGCGTGGCGGTGATCGCATCCCTGCACGGCGATTCGCCGTACGCATTGCAGAAAAAAGCGTCCGTGCGCCGTATGATCGAACAGGAAGTGTTTGATCGGTGGGTGTTTTTGCAGGGACGATATGCGCCGGGCGCGATTCGAGAGTGTCTTATGCCGGAGGTGACGGACAGTGAAATATATTGGCATTGCGTTGATCGTGATCGCGGGTTTAGGGATGGGGATTTATTATGCGCGTCGGCTGTATCGGCGCGCGGAATGGTTGCGGCGTTGTGAACGCCTGCTGCATACGTTGAGCGATCGTCTGACTTATACCGCGGCGCCGCTCGCGGCTCTGTGGCTGTCGCTCGCGGAGGATGCGGCGACGGCTACTTATCCCTTGGTCGAGGCTACTGCTGACGGCTTGCGGCAAGGTGCGTCCTTTGCCGAGGCGTTTGGTGCGGCGCTCGACAAGGCTTCGGCGTCGGGCGTGATACGACCGCCGGAGCAGGCGCTGATGCGTGAGCTCTGCACGACGCTCGGACGCAGCGACCGCGTTCACCAGCGTGAGTCGCTCGCTCGCTTTCGAGAGCAGCTCGCGGATGTACGCCACGCGGCGGAACAGCAGGCGAGCACGCGAGCGCAGGTATACCAGATGCTTGGCGTTGCAGGCGGCGTGAGTCTGGCACTTTTGCTGTTATAACGGAAAGGAAGCGCTTATATGGATGTGGATATGATATTTAAGATCGCCGCCATCGGCATTATCGTATCGGTGCTCAATCAGCTGTTGGTGCGATCGGGGCGCGAGGAGCAGGCGATGCTGATGACTCTTGCCGGGCTGATCGTGGTGCTGTCGATGGTGGTCACGCAGATCAGTGGTCTGTTCACCACCATCAAGAACGTATTCGGCTTATGACGATGAGCGAAATGCTGATCGCCGCGACGGGTATACTGCTGTGTGCGGCGATGCTGGCAGTGATGCTGCGCGTGCAAAAGCCGGAACTTGCCTTGTGCTTGAGCCTCGGCGCCGGTGCGCTTGTGCTGTTTTTGCTGTTACAGCAGCTGACGCCTCTGCTTGCGACGATGCGCCGCATGCTGTCGATGGCGGATTTTCCGTCGGAGTATTTTGGTGTCGTGCTCAAAGCGGCAGGCGTGTGCATGCTCACGCAACTGACCGCGGATACCTGCCGCGACGCCGGCGAAAATGCGCTGGCGAGCAAAGCGGAGTTGGTCGGACGGGTGCTGATGTTGGTGTTGTCGGTGCCGCTGTTTGAAAAGTTATTGTCGCTGGTTGTGACGCTGATAAACGGGCAGGTGATGAGCGAATGATCCTGCGGCGGTTAGCGGTGACAGCGGTGTTGATGATATTGCTGTCCGTGCCCGTGTGCGCGCAAACGGACGCAAATACGATGTATGACGAACAGCTTTCTTCCAGCGGTGCGGATGAATTGATCCAGCATCTGCCGGCAGACGTACAGGAGGTGCTCTCGTCGCTGTCGTTGGATGATTTCGGGCAGGACGGATTCGTGGGCCTGCAACTGTCGAGCGTGCTTTCGATGCTGGTCGACCTGTTGGGGGATCAAGCGAGCGGTCCGTTGCAGACGTTTGCGGCGCTCATGGCGGTGGTGGTATTGTCGGCGTTGTTCGGCGGATTGGAAGGGATGACCGATCGCCCCGTTTTGCGGCAAACGTATCATACGGTATCGGCGCTCGCGGGAGCCGGCCTCATACTCAGCTCGTTTGTGTCGCTGTTGCGCGTGGTACAGCAGGCGGTGGACAGCGTCAACGTGTTTATGCTCAGCTTCGTCCCCGTATACGCGGCGATCGTGACCGCGAACGGTTCCCCGAGCGTCGCGCTGTCCTATCAGACGACTTTACTGGCGGCGGCGCAACTGCTTTCGCAAGGCATGCGCGTTATCGTGTTGCCGCTTCTGCTCGTGTCCCTGGCGCTCGGCTGTATCGGCACGGTATCGGAGGGGTTTAATTTGGCGTCGATCAGCCAGACGTTTTACAAAGCGGTCTTGTGGGGCATCGGGCTGTTTTCTACCGCTTTTTCGGGCGTGCTGTCGGTGCAGCAGATGGTATCCGCCGCCGGCGACTCGGTCGCCAATCGGGCGCTGAAATTTTCTCTCGCCAGTTTCGTGCCGGTGGTCGGCGGCACGCTCAGCGAGGCGTATTCGACCGTGTTGGGCTGTGCAGGGCTTCTGCGCTCGACGGTCGGGTGTTTCGGTCTGGTCGCAACGGTGCTCATCGTTCTGCCGCCGATGCTTGCTTGCGTCGCTTGGAATATCGCGTTGAGCCTCGGCGCGAACACCGCCGCCATGTTCGGTCTCGGTGCGCTCGAACGGTTGTGTCGTTGCGTCGGCGGCGCGGTGCGTGTGCTCATCGCGGTGCTCGCGGTGTACGGACTGCTGATGGTGATCTCCACATCGGTGATCGTGTTTGTGGGGAGGGGATAGCGTGGAGGCGTTACAACAGTGGGCGCTGGCGGTGTGTGCGGCGGCGGTGCTGTGCACCGTCGTCTCGCGGTTGTTTACGGACAATTCGTTGGGACGACAAGGCAGGATGCTTTTGCCGTGTTTGTTTTTGTTGGCGGTGTTGGCGCCGCTGTCGGGCGGTTTGCAAAACTTTTCGTTGCCTGACGTAACGGCGCCGTCAACACAACAGAGTGAAGCGTTGCAATCACGCGTTCATCAACAAACGGCGGCGTACGTTAATGAAACGTTACTCAAAATGGCCAATCAAGCGTTGAACTCGTACGGCGTGCAGGCAAAAAAAGTTGTCACGGATATAAATTTTGCATCGGATGGGAGCATAAATATGGGACAGATCACCGTATACATAGACAAGAATGCGATCAATATGACGGCGGTGGCGCGGCAGGTGGTGCAAAATCGGTTGGGCACGGACGTGGTGATCGCGGTGTGGGAGGAAAACGGCGGATGATGCAACGCATACGTGACGGTTTTCGTCACTGGTTTACGCAAAACAAGGATACGAAACGCCGCGTCTTCGTGGCGTTGGGCGTGGTTGGGATATTGCTCATCGGTCTGTCCGAGTGGCTGCCGCACAGCGAACGGGACGGCGCGCAAGGCACGCAAACGTTGGCGGCGTCCGAGGTGGAGGCGGCACTGGAGCAACGCATTGCCGCACTCATCGAACGCGTCGACGGCGTGGGAAATTGTCGCGTGATGGTGACGCTCGAAAGCGGCAGTCGCTTCGTTTACGCCGCGGAACAGACCTACTCGCAGGGTAGCGATACCTATTCGTCGTCGGAAAAGACCCTGTTCGTCGATACGGAGAACGGACCCGTTGGATTGCTTCTCACCGAGGTCCAACCGACCGTTAAGGGCGTCGCGGTGGTGTGTGACGGCGGCGACGATCGGGCGGTGCGCGAGCAGGTAACGGGTCTGGTCAGTGCCGCGTTCAATATTTCATCCGGGCGGGTTTGCGTCGCCAAACACAAATAATTGGAGGTAGAACGATGAAAAAACTTTTTGCCAAAAAGCAACTGATGATGGTGGTGCTGGTAGCGGCACTGGGCGTGGCGGTGTATCTCAATTACTACTTCACCACCGAACCGGCGCTGTCCGGAGACATGGGTGACGCGCCGACGAGTGACGACACGCTCGGCGATACGCAATTCGTCGGTGCAACGGTGGACGGTGTGCCGAAGGAGGATGCGGAGGATACTGCAGAGGACTATTTTGATAAGGCGCGCACCTCTCGCACGGCGGCGCGTGAAGAATCCCTGCGTATCGTGCAGGCGACGCTTGGTCGCGCCGATGCGAGCGCCGAGGAGAAGGCAAAGGCCGAGCAGATGGCCGCTGCGGTCGCCGAGCGCGTGTTGCAGGAGAGTAACATTGAGAATATGATCCTCGCCAAAGGGTTTGCGGATTGCGTGGTGTTCATTGATACGGACGCATGCAGCGTCGTCGTGCAGGCGTCGCAGCTGCAACAGCAGGAATCCTTGCAAATCCTCGAATTGGTGGTGTCTCACGCTCAGATCGCGTCCGACAAAGTGAAAATTGTGGCTTCCGCGACGTAATTATTCGAATAAATTTGCAAAAACCATTGCTAAATTGAAAGTTTGTGGTATAATAGGGGTATAAATAGAGCGATTATATCACACAAAGGAGGACACAGCAATGAATATGGAAGAATTCAAGCCCTCGGAAGGCAGCTGTATTATTTCGGAGGACGTTATTGGAGCGATCGCCGCTACGGCCGCCGCCGAGATTCCCGGCGTGGCCGGCATGGCTAAGAGTCCGGCGGATCTGCGCGGTATTGTTGCCAAGGGCGTGTTGCCCAAGTCGGTGAAGGTGGTCAATAACGAGCACGAGACCGTTCTGGACGTATACGTCAATCTCAAACAGGGTGCGAAGATCCAGGATACGGCCGCTATGATCCAACAGAGTGTGAAATCGGCGGTGCAGGCGATGACCGGCAAGCCGGTTACGCGTGTCAACGTGCACGTGGCCGGAATGGTGCTCGACGAGACGCAGACCTAATTGGAGAGATAAGCCCTCTGCGGTGGTGGAGGGCTTTCTTGCTATCCGCGAATGTATAAATATACGCACGACGCATACGAGGAAATACAGGAGTTGTTACTATGACCAGACGAGAATCGCGCGAGCAGGCGTTTGCGCTGTTGTTTGAAAAGATGTTTAACGATCAGCCGGTCGAGGAACTCGCCGCGGCGGCGACCGAGGCGCGCGAGACGCCGGTGTCTGCCTTTGCAATGACGCTTGCGGCAGGCGCCGAGGCGCATCTCGGCGAGCTTGACGAGAAGATCGCCGCTTACTCGGTGAAATGGAGAAAGGACCGCATTTCGCGCGTCGCAATGTCGGTGATGCGCCTGGCGGTCTACGAGATGCTGTACGAAGAGGGCATCCCCGTGAGCGTGTCGATCAACGAAGCGGTAGAGCTGGCGAAGAAATACGGCGGTGACGAGGACGCGTCGTTTGTAAACGGCATCCTCGGCAGTATCGCGCGCGAGTCGTCCGAAAACGTATGAGCGGCTATCTCGGGCTGGATACCAGCAACTATACGACCTCGGCGGCTTACTGCGCCGCCGACGGCTCGGTGACGCAGAATAAAAAGCTCCTCCCGGTCAAGTCGGGGGAGATGGGCCTGCGCCAGAGCGACGCGGTATTTCACCACACGCGTCAGTTGCCCGAGGTGCTCGACGGTCTGCGCGAGGTGCTTGCGTCGGGAGTTCGCGCCGTCGCAGCATCCGACCGACCGCAACAAAAGGACGGCTCGTATATGCCCTGCTTTTTGGTCGGCGCCGGCGCGGCACAACAGCTTGGTACCGTGCTCGGCGTGTCGGTGCGGTATTTCACCCACCAGCAGGGACACGTTATGGCGGCGCTCGTCGGCGCGGAATGTATCTCGCTGATGGAAAGGCCGTTTTTGGCGTTTCACGTATCCGGCGGCACGACCGACGCGTTGCTCGTCGAGCCGGACAAGCAGTCGGTGATCTCCTGCCGCGTGGTGGGTCATTCGCTCGACCTCAAGGCAGGACAGCTCATCGACCGCGTGGGCGGTATGCTCGGGTTGGATTTTCCGGCAGGGCCGGCGCTCGAACGCCTCGCGCTTGAAGCGCAGGGTCCGTATCGCGTGCGTGCGTCTTTGCAAGGGTGTGATTGCCATCTCTCCGGTGTTGAGAACCAGTGCCGCGATCGCATTGCGCGCGGTGAGCCGCCGTGTGAGGTGGCGCGCTTCTGCTTGGACAGCGTGGCGGCGGCGCTCGACGGCATGACTCGGAATTTACTTACGCAATACGGTGATATGCCGCTGGTTTACGCCGGCGGCGTGATGTCCAACAGCCTGTTGCGTGCACAGTTCAGTCAAACCTACGGCGGTCATTTTGCGCCGCCTGCCTATTCGGCGGATAACGCCGTCGGCATTGCGAGCTTGTGCCGCATTGCGCAGGAGGGGGGATATGTATGAAGGTGATATCGGTCGGTCAGCTCAACCGCTATGTCAAGGCCGTGCTCGAAGGGGATAAAAATCTTGCGTCGGTATACATCGGCGGCGAGATCTCCAACTTCACCTACCACTATAAATCCGGACATATGTATATGTCTCTGAAAGACGAGAGCGCGGTGGTCAAGGCGGTGATGTTCCGCGGTCACGCGTCCCAACTCGCGTTTAAGCCGGAGGACGGTATGAAAGTGATCGTGCGCGCTCGCGTGTCGCTGTATGAGGCGACCGGCGCGTTCCAGATCTATATTGAGGAGATGCAACCCGACGGCGTCGGTGCGTTGCAGATCGCGTTCGAACAGCTCAAAAAGCGTCTGTCACAAGAGGGCCTGTTCGACGAAAGTCGAAAAAAACCGTTGCCGCCGTATCCGATGCGCGTGGGTGTGATCACGTCGCCTACCGGTGCGGCTGTACGCGATATATTCAACGTCCTCGGTCGCCGTTTTCCGCTTGCGCGCGTGGTGTTCTGCCCCGTGCTGGTGCAGGGCGACGGTGCGGCGGCGTCGGTGGCGAATGCCATCGAGCGATTTAACCGCCTGCACGCCGCCGATGTGCTTATCGTCGGTCGCGGCGGTGGTTCGATCGAGGATCTGTGGGCGTTTAACGAAGAACTCGTTGCCCGTGCGGTGGCGGCGTCGGGTATTCCGATCATCTCCGCCGTCGGACACGAGACTGACTTCACCATCTGCGATTTTGTCGCGGATCTGCGTGCGCCGACGCCGTCGGCGGCCGCGGAATTGGCGGTGCCGGATGCGCAAAGACTTTTGGCACTGACCGATACCGTACGCGGCCGACTGCTTGGTGCGTGCCGTGCGCGTCTGGACGCGTGTGCGCATGATTTGCAGATACTCAAAAATAGGCGTTGCCTTTCGGCACCGCAGTATTATACCGAAGAGCAGGCGATGCGGCTGGATATGCTCACGCGCCGCTTCGCCGGTGCCGCGCGACAAAACATGTCGGTGGCGGACAGACGCTTGGCGGCGACGGCGTCCAAGCTGGACGCGCTCAGTCCTCTGGCGGTGCTCGGGCGCGGCTACGGCATCGGCTACGATGCCGACGGGCAGGTGCTCGACAGCGTTAAGCGCACGCAGGTGGGAGATACCGTTCGCCTGCGGCTGTTGGACGGCACGTTGAATTGTACCGTGAATTCGATCGACTCAAAGGAGGCTTGATTATGGCAACCGAATGGACTTATGAAAAAGCAATGACTCGACTCGAACAGATCGTGGCGGCGTTGGAGGGCGGCAAATGCAGTCTGGACGATTCGCTCAAATTGTTTGAAGAGGGCACGAAGCTGACCGCTTATTGCAGTAAACTATTGCGTGAGGCGGAGCAGAAGATCGTCAAGCTCACCGATATTGAGCAGGGCGCGCAGACGGAACTCAACGACCGTCAGGGCGAGGATATGGGCGAGGAATTGTCCGATTAAGAGGTGTTGGTATGGGAAACACTATGTATTCCGAAACGTTGCAATGTCATCTCACGGCGTTTGAGGCGGCATTGCCGTCGTATATGCCGAGGACCGACGGCTTGCAGGCGACGGTAGCCGAGGCGATGACCTATGCCTGCACTGACGGCGGCAAGCGTATCCGACCGTTGCTGGTGATGGAGTTTTGCCGCCTGTGCGGCGGCGATGCGGCGGCGGCGATGCCGTTTGCGATGGCTGTTGAGATGATCCACGCCTATTCGCTCGTGCACGACGACCTGCCGTGCATGGATAACAGCCCGTTGCGGCGCGGCCGTCCGTCCACCCACGCAAAATACGGGGAGACGATGGCACTGCTCGCCGGTGACGGTCTGCTGAATCTCGCGTTTGAGACGATGCTGCGCGCACAAAACCGCGTGGCGTTGCCTGCCGAGCGCGTGCTGTCTGCCGCGTCCGCGTTGGCGGATGCTGCCGGCATTGACGGCATGGTCGGCGGTCAGGTCATCGATCTGCAAAGCGAGGGCAAGGCGATCGAACTGTCCGTGCTGGAAGCGTTGCAGGAGGGAAAGACCGCGGCACTGCTTACCGCCGCTTGCGTGATGGGCGCGCGTTTAGCCGGTGCGAGTGCCGAGAGGGAAGAGGCCGCGCGTGCGTTCGGCTATAATGTGGGTCTGTCCTTCCAGATCGTCGACGATATTTTGGACGTCACCGCCACTGCCGAAGAACTCGGCAAACCCGTCGGCAGTGACGCGGATAACGAAAAGGTCACCTATGTGTCCCTGTTGGGACTCGACGAAGCGCGGCGCCTGGCGGTACGGCGTACCGATGCGGCGATCGCGGCGCTGGCGGTGTTCGGCGACGATGCCGATTCTCTGCGGCGGTTAGCCGAGGCGTTGTTAACGCGCAAGCACTAAATTAAAGTCAACAAGAAGGTGAGATCATGGTCAATCTCGAAGAGATCCACTCTCCGTCCGACATCAAAGAACTGAATAAAAAAGAGCAGATCGCATTGTGTGAACAGTTGCGACAGACGATGATCGACACCGTGTCTGCCAACGGCGGACACCTCGCCTCGAATTTGGGCGTGGTGGAACTGACCGTGGCGCTGCACAGTGTGTTTACTACGCCGCACGACACGATCGTGTGGGACGTGGGGCACCAATGCTATGCGCATAAGCTGCTCACCGACCGTTATGCTCGGTTCTCGACCCTGCGCCAAAAAGACGGCGTTTCCGGTTTCCCGAAACCGTCGGAGAGTGAGCACGATTCCTTTATTACGGGACACAGCAGTACGTCGATCTCCGCCGCCAACGGCATTGCAAAGGCAAAGGCCTTGACAGACGATAACGGCTATACCATTGCGGTCATCGGCGACGGTGCGCTTACCGGTGGCTTGGCGTACGAGGGTTTAAGTAATGCCGGGCGCAGTGACGATCGTCTGATCGTCATTCTCAACGATAACAAAATGTCCATCAGTCAAAACGTCGGCTTCGTGTCGCGCTATTTGACGCATCTGCGCTCAAAGGTGCGCTATGTGCGTTTTAAACAACACCTGACTTATGCGTTGACGCGTATACCGCTTATCGGCAAGCCGATCAACCGTCTGGTGCATAACTGGAAGAAGAAAATGAAGCGCTCCCTGTTTGCGCACACCTCGTTTTTTGAGAACATGGGCTTTCACTATATGGGACCGGTCGACGGACACGACCTGCGCGATCTGACGCAGGCGTTGGAGGCGGCCAAGAGCGTGGATCGTCCCGTCGTGTTGCATGTGGCCACCGTCAAGGGCAAGGGCTACGCGCTGGCGGAGAAGAATCCCGACACCTACCACGGCATTTCGCATTTTGACAGCCGCGAGGGCGCGGTCAAGACCTCATCTCCGTCCTTCTCCTCTTGCTTTGGCGACGCGATCTGCCGCTTGGCGGCGGAGGACGAGCGCATTGTGGCGATCACGGCGGCGATGATCAAGGGCACCTGCCTGGAAGCCTTCGCCGCGCAGTATCCGACCCGCTTTTTTGACACCGGTATTGCGGAGGAGCACGCCGTGACCTTTGCCTCCGGCATGGGCGTGGGCGGTCTGTTGCCGGTGTTTGCGGTGTATTCCTCGTTCTTGCAGAGAAGCTACGATCAGCTCATCAACGACACGTCCATTATGGACAACCATATCGTGTTGGCGATCGACCGCGCCGGCGTCGTACCGGACGACGGCGAGACGCATCAGGGTATCTACGACGTGGCAATGCTGCGTGCCATACCGCACACCACCATCTATGCGCCGAGCACCTTTAAAGAACTTGAGCGGCATTTGCGGCAGGCACTGTACGACACGGGCGGCATCGCGGCGGTTCGTTATCCCAAGGGCGGTGAGCATCCGTTGCTGGCCGACTATGAACCGTCCTATCAACCGTATACTCTGCGCGAGGGGAAGAATAAGAAGCTTCTGCTCGTGACCTACGGCCGCACCTACGGCGAAATGCTGGCAGCGCGCCGTCAGCTGGAACAGAACGGACAATACGCCGCCGTACTGAAACTCAACTGCATCCACCCTGTTGACGACGAGGTGGTCGCGATCATGAAATCGTACGATCAGGTGTTGTTCTTTGAAGAGGTCAGCCGCGTCGGCGGTGTCGGCGAAGCGCTCGGCAGTTGTTTGATGCAGGAGGGCTACGCAGGTCGTTATGCGGTCAAGGCGATCGACACGGTGCTCGGCGCCTGCACTACCGAACAGGGCTTGCAGGCGGTTGGTTTGGATGCCGCCGGCATCGTGCGCTTCGTGCGTGAGCAGACGACGGCAAAGGAGATCTCTCATGACGGAGTGTGATCGCATGCGCTTGGATGCGTGGTTGGTGCAAAGCGGCTATGCCTCCTCGCGCGAAAAGGCGAAGGAGCTCATCATCGCCGCGTATGTGGCGGTGGATGGTCGCACGGTGACGAAGGCATCGTTCGGCATAACGCCGAGCATGGCGGTTACTTGCTCGGCACCGACGCCGAAATACGTTGGACGCGGCGGCTACAAGCTGGAAAAGGTGCTGACTTCTTACGAAATGTCCGTTAAGGATGCGGTGTGCATGGACGTCGGCGCTTCCACCGGCGGCTTTACCGACTGTATGCTGCAAAACGGTGCAGCGCGCGTTTATGCGGTGGATGTCGGACACGACCAATTGCACGAAAAACTGCGCACCGACGCGCGCGTGACGGTGCTGGAAGGCACGGATATCCGCAGCGATGCGCTCAAGAAAGCCGTGTGCGCGGCGAGTATTGATTTTTGTACGGTGGACGTGTCGTTTGTGTCGCTGTCTCACGTGTTGCCGTCGATCCTGCCGTATCTCCGAGAGGACGCGACGCTCGTGTGTCTGATAAAGCCCCAATTTGAGGCAGGCGCGCGCGATATCGGCAAGCGCGGCGTCGTTAAGGATCGCCGTGTTCACGCGCGCGTGCTCGGTGAGATGCTGATGCTGTTTGACTCGCTCGCCCTTTCCTTGCGGCACTTGACCTATTCGCCGATCACCGGCGGCGAGGGTAATATTGAATATTTAGCCGTATTGGGCGGCGGCGCGCGTGCGACGGTGGATGTTGCGACGGTGGTCGACGAGGCCTATGCGGCACTCAGGAAATGAAATCAGAGGTGAAATATCATGCGTATAGCAGTGATACCGAATTTTCGCTCGGCACAGGTGGTGCCCTTGTTTGACGAGGTCTGTCGCCGCTTGAATAAGGCCGGAGCGACCGTGGTCGAGCTCGTTGAGCAGGGCGGCATGCCTTCCTCGGCGCGCATCGCGCAAGGCCTGACCGATTGTGATGCGGCGGTCGCGCTCGGCGGTGACGGCACGATCATGCACGTGGCGAAAGCGGCGGCGGCGGTCGGTTGCCCCGTGCTCGGCATCAACGGCGGTCACTTGGGCTTCTTGGCGGGTTTGGAAGCGCACGAGTTGAGTACGTTGGACGATCTGCTGACCGGTCGATACGACGAGGAGGAGCGTTCCCTGTTGCGCGTGACGGTACATAAAGCCGACGGCGACCACAGTTTCCTTGCGATGAACGACGCGGTCGTTTCACGTGGCTCGCTGTCGCGCCTGCTCGAATTGCGCGTGGCGGTCGACGGAAAGTACAGACTTATCACGCAGGGTGACGGCGTTATCATCGCTACCCCGACAGGCTCGACGGCGTATTCGTTGTCGGCGGGCGGTCCGGTGGTGGATCCGTCGGTCGCGTGTCTGTTGCTCACACCGGTGTGTCCACATTCGCTGGATTCGCGCACGCGCGTTCTGCCGGCGACGAGCACGCTGTCTGTGACTGCGATGGCTGCCAACGGTGAGGCGGCGTTCATCACCCTCGACGGCGAAGAAAACGTCGCATTCACCGGCACCGACCGCATTACCGTCGAAACGGCGCAGGAGAAAGCACGGCTTATTCGGTTAAAACCGACCACCTTTTACGATGTGCTCAGCCAAAAGCTGGCAGTTAGGAGGACCGTATGAAAACCAGACGACACGCGAAGATCTTAGAGATCATCAACACGCGCAGTGTGGAGACGCAGGAGGAGCTGCAAACGCTTCTGCGCGAGGCAGGCTATGACGTCACGCAGGCGACGGTGTCGCGCGACATCAAGGAACTGCGCCTCATTAAGACTCCCGACGCCGGCGGCTACCGTTACAGCGTTGCCAAGGGTGGTGCGGAGCATATTTCTGCTAAATTTCATTCCATTTTTGCCGATTCGGTGACCAGCGTGCAGTACGCGCAGAACATCGTCGTGGTGCATTGTCTTAACGGTATGGCGCAGGCGGCGTGTGCGGCGATGGACTCGTTGCATTGGAGTCAGGTCATAGGCACGCTCGCCGGAGACGATACCTTTATCTGCATTACTACCGGCGAACGCCAGGCAGAAGAATTGGTGCTGGAACTCAAACGCCTGCTTCGTGTGGAGTGAGGCTGACGAAAGGGACGAGAATGTATGCTGCAAAGCCTACATATTGAAAACGTGGCGGTCATCGAGCGCGCGGATATCGCCTTCGGCAAGGGACTGACCGTGCTGACGGGTGAGACCGGCGCCGGTAAATCCATCGTCATCGACGCGATCAACGCGGTGCTTGGCGAGCGCATCACGCGCGACGTGGTGCGCCACGGCGCCGAGCGCGCCTATATTTCGGCGGTGTTTGACGGCATCGCGTCTGCCGTGGTCGCGCAGATCGAGGCGCTCGGCTACGCGCTTGAGGAGGACGGTACGTTGCTCATCCAGCGCGGCATTACCGCCGACGGCAAGGGCACCTGCCGCATCAACGGCAGACCGGCGACGGTGTCGACTCTGCGCGAGATCGGACGGTTGCTCGTCAACATTCACGGACAACACGAAAACCAGGCATTGTTGCAGACGGAACGCCACGTGGAATATCTCGACCGCTTGGGCGGCTTGCAGGCCGTGCACGCGGCGTATGAAAAAGAATATCGGGAATACTGCCGTATTCAACGCGCCATTAAAGCGGCGACGATGGATGAGGCGGAGAAGGAATACCGCACCGCAACCTTGACACAGCAGATCGCGGATATTGACGCCGCGGCACTGCGCGTCGGGGAAGAGGCGGAGCTTACCTCCAAGCGCGAGCTGGCACGCCACGCCGGCAAGGTGGCGAGCGAACTGCAAGCCGTGCGCACTGCGCTTGACGGCGAAGAGGATTCGCTCGGCGCTCTTGCACAGTTAAGCATGGCGGTGGACGCCCTGCGCGTTGCCGGCCGTGTATCGGACGAGTTCGAAGACCTCGCGGTGCGATTGCAAAGCGCCGTCTACGATATACAGGCGTGCGCCGAGGAGGCGGCCGCGGCGAACGCGGCGCTCTCGTTCGATGAACGGGACCTCGTTCGCATGGAGGATCGTTTGGCGCTCATCGCGCGCCTGACCAAAAAATACGCTACCGATGAGGCAGGCGTACTCGCGCAACGCGATGAGATGCAGACACAGCTCGACGCGATCACCTCGTCGGATGAGTACTTGGCCGATCTGCAAGCACAGTCGTCGGCGGCGCGCGACGCGACCATTGCCGCGTCCGAACGGTTGACCGCGGCGCGACGGCAGGCGGCACAGCGATTCGAAAAAAACGTGTGCGCCCAGCTCGCGTTTCTGGATATGCCGCACGTGCGCTTGGAGGTGTCTATTGAGCCGACGGCGCTGACCGTCATCGGCGGCGACAGGGTGGAGTTTCTCATCGCGTCCAACCCCGGTGAACCGGCGAAATCCATCGCACGCACCGCGTCGGGCGGCGAGTTGTCGCGCATCATGCTTGCGCTCAAAAGCGTGCTCGCCGAGGTGGATGACATTGAAACCTTGGTGTTTGACGAGGTGGACAGCGGTATTTCGGGCCGTGCGGCAACCAAGGTCGGCACGCTTCTGTGGCAGACCGCTTCGTGCCGCCAGGTGCTTTGCGTGACGCATCTGGCGCAGATCGCCGCTTACGGCCACGAGCATCTGTTGGTGAAAAAATCCGTATCGGGCGGCCGCACCTATACGCAGGTTGACCGATTGGATGAGAACGGTCGCTGCGAAGAGCTCGCACGCATTATCGGCGGCGAGGTCACCGAAAGCACGCTTGAAACTGCGCGCGAGATGCGTCGTCGTGTGGAAGAATGAGGTGTGATGTGAAGAGATTGGTAGCTGCAACGGCATTGCTTGCGATGCTGTTGGTTGTGTTGACGGGATGCGTGGGTGAGGAAACCTCTTCTTCACCCGTGTCGGAGTCGACGACCGTTACGACCACGACTACAACCACAACTTCAACCACCACGGCGAACGGCGAATATCTCACGATTAAGCTGTACGTCAAGACTACCTACCACGGCTACGAGGGGTACTTTTCCAAGTATAACGAGCCGGATGAGTTGGACCCGACCATTTTGGGCCTCGATGCGGAGTGCGTCTATGTCGGCAGTACCGTGACGGAATATTACGATGTAACCGATAACAGCAATATCTATTTTGCAAGCGATTCGAGGGCGATCTCGCCGGCGGATCTGCAACACAAGGTCGACCACGGCGGTGGTCGCTTCTCCATCCCCGTGCTGACAACCAATGGATAATAAAAGCCGCACAGTCTGATCAGGCTGTGCGGCTTTTTGCGTATGTTACCATGTGCAGGTGAGCATGCCGTCTTCTTCGCGGTGCACGGTGGTGCCGTAGGGTGCACACATGGCGGCGAGGTATTCGGCTATTTCGGGATTATCTGTGCGATGAGGAAGTCCCATGTTGCCGCGCACGCCGTCCATTGAGCACTCAACCGGCATGAGGGTAAGCTTTTTGAGCTTGGTGCCATCGGTCTCCCAACAGGGAATGACGGCGCGATACATGCGCTTGTCGGTCATAAGCCCTACCGTGAAATCCTTGGAGCGCTTTTTGAGCAGCTCGTGTACGGTGTCTGTGGCGGCGCAGAGACCTTGTGTTTCAAAGAATTCTTGGGGTGCCACCTCCACGTCGTAGAGTTGCAGCACAAAATCTCCCAGCGAATAGAAGATCGGGCAATCCTTATACACTTCAATGGGGCGCAACAGGTGCGGTCCGTGACCGATGATGGCGTGCGCGCCGACGTCGATGCAGTGGTGTGCGAGATCGCGCAGGAAATCTGCGGGATTTTCCTTGGCGGTGCCGCTGATCTGGTGTGAGTGTACCGAGATGATAATATAATCCGCTTGCAGCTTTGCTTCGCAGATGGACTTATCTAACCGCGCCATATCGCGTTTGTTGATCTCCATGACGAACCGCGGCTCGTCGCCGCGCTTAAACATCAGCTCGCCGAGCGCCGCTTCGTCGTCGCCCAGCATCGGGTAATACCCCTCGCGGCGCGAAATGTCTTTGGCGGCGTTGATGCCTGTGGCGGCGGCGATGCGGCGGATATAGGCGAGATCTTCGACAGGGAGTTGTACGTAACTTTCGATACGAAGCCCGTTGATGCCGGGACGACCGGGCAGCAGCGGCGTTTGCTCGCCGGCCTGCATGGCAGGATTAAACGAGGTGTTGACCGCGATAAGTGCCACGCGTCCGTTCGGCGTTTCGAGATAGCGCGGTGCGGCGGCTTCGGCGAGATTGCGGCCGAGGCCGGCGTGCGTGAGACCGCTTTTGTCGAGCGTGTCGAGCGTGCCGCGTAAACCGTCATACGAGAAATCCAACGCGTGGTTGTTGTTGGCGGTAGCCATGTTGAATCCAAGTTTTTTAATGTCATCCAACACGTCGGGGTCGGCACGCAGATAGGTGCCGCCGCTTTGCGCGGCGCCGCATGCTTCGCCGATTCGGTTGAGGGTGGTTTCGAGGTTAAAGAAGCGCGCGTCGCCCTGTTCGATAAAGGGAGCAAGCTCCGTATATCCTTTGTATGAGGGTTGTATGCGCTTTTGAATCAGCATATCGCCGACAGCTGTGAACTTCATATCGTTTCCTCTGTTAATTTCAGTGCCATTTTAATGGCGATCTCCAACCCGACGCGCATGCTGGCTTTGTCGACCCATTCTTCTCGCGTGTGTGCGCCGTGTTCGATACAGGTGCCGACACAGAATGCCGGGATGCCGAGTGACAACGGGATGTTGCAGTCGGTGGAGCTGCTCAGGCAGGGGAGCTTTGTGCCGAGCACCTCTTCGAAAACAGGCATAACACGATCGACCAAGTCGTCGACCTTTTGTTTATTAATATCGGCACAGGGACGCTCGCCCACGAGCGTGACGGTAACCTTCGCATCCTGCGTGTCCGCATCTTCAAAAATGGCTGCAAATTTTTCTTTCATAACAGCAAGACATTCGATGTCGTCGGAACGGTATTCACACAGCATTTGGGCATTCTGTGCGATGGTGTTGACCGAGGTGCCGCCGCTGATGGTACCAACGTTGTAGGTCGTGTGGGTGCCCTCTTTTTGCGGCACTTCAATGGCGTAGATGGCGCTCACAATATCCGCTAATACGGCGATGGCGTTTTTGTTGCCGAACTTCGAGTAAGAGTGACCGCCCTCGGTGGTCACCTCGATCTTGTACCGATGCGAGCCGACGCAGTGATTGCGGATGCAGTTGTATCCGCCGTCAAGCGAAACAAATTGTCGTACGCGCCCGGCATAATCTTTGAATATCTGTCGTACGCCTTTGAGGTTGCCGAGCCCTTCCTCGCAGGTGTCACACACGAACAGGATTCCGTCGCGCGGTTTGATAGTGTTCTCGACAAAGAACTTGGCGAGCGTCATCAGCACGATCAGATTCGCTGTGTCGTCGCTGACGCCGGGACAATAGATCTTCTCATCATCCTCGCGCATTGGCAGAGGCGTGGTGTCGGGGAATACGACGTCGGTGTGCGCGGCGATGACGGTAATATTGTCGCTTTGCTCACAGTTGATGCCGAACAAAACGTTCTTTGCTTCGTCGATGGCTACGTTGGTCGCACCGATGCTTTCCAGCCATTGCTTGCAATAGGCGGCACGTGCGTCCTCGTGGTGTGAGGGCGCCGGGATCTGACACAGCTCGCGCAGTGTGGTCAGCATCAGCTCGTAATGCTCGTCAACATAGCTTTTGATACGCTGATTCATAAACGGTCACTTCCTTTTCACCCAGTATACACCGATTTTATGCGAATGTAAACAATAGTCAAAGTTATCACTTGCCAAACTTTGAAAATGTGCTAAAATATAAAGGAAAGGGAGTGGTCGCGTGGAAATGTTGCAGTTGCGGTATTTTTATGAAACCGCCATATGGGGGAGCTTTACCAAAACGGCGGAAAGATACATGGTGCCGCCGACGTCGGTGTCCGCTTCGGTCAAGCGGCTGGAAAAGGAGCTTGGTTGTGCGCTGTTTCATCGTGCGCACAACCGCATCACGCTCAACGAGCACGGCAAGCGTTTACAACAATCGTTGCGCGTGGTGTTTCGGGAGCTGGATGAGGTGGTGGAGGAGCTGTCGGCGCCCACAGCAGATACGCGAGAGATCCGCGTTTTGGTACGGGCGATGCGGTTGTTGGTGGCGGATTGCATCATTGCGTATAAGGCGGCGCATCCAAACGTGGCGTTTCAGACGGTGTTTTCGTTTGAGGACGTAAACATCGAGGATTATGACGTCATCATTGATGAGAAATCGGATGCGTATAGTGGATTTGACGGCTTTGACTTGTTGCGTGCGAGCATACGCATCAGCGCCGCCGTCGATCATCCGCTGTGCGGTCAGAAGCTCACCCTGCGGCAGTTGGAGGATCAGGCGTTTATCTCGGTCGGTAGGCAAAACGGGCTGTTTCGCATTTTGACCGAGGCGTGTGAGCGCGTGGGCTTTGCGCCGCGCATCGCGGTGCAGAGCAACGACCTGATGTGTCATCGCCGCTTTTTGGAGTCAGGCGTCGGTCTTGCTTTGCATCGCATCTACGACGGCAAAGAGGAAGCGCCGTATCTGCGGCTGCTGGATGTGACGGATTTTGATGAAACGCAGACGATCTGCGCCTATTATAATCCGATCTCCAACTATGGCAACGTGCAGCATTTCCTGCAATTTTTACAAAATCATCGCGAATTGAAAAGAGCGAAAAGCGATACTTGACATTTTCTCTTTATTATGGTTAAATACCTATAATGGCTGTGAAGAGAAGAAGTACCCGTCATGTTTTTTACAGAGAGTTGTCGGTCGGTGCAAGACAATAAAACCGGCGGCGAATTACATCTCGGAGCTGTGAACTGAAAGGCCGTCGGCTCAGTAGGGGATCCGTGTGCGCCCGTTACCGCGCTGGACACGTTGTTGTCCCGGAGGCTCGCCTCGGCGAGCGAACCGAGGTGGTACCACGCTTTGACTCATCGTCCTCTGCGGCCCTGCCGCAGAGGACTTATTATTTTTTTAGGAGAGATAACTATGACAGTTTACGAAGAACTGGTTGCGCGCGGCCTCATCGCGCAGGTGACCGACGAGGAGCAGATCAAGCAGCTCATCAACGCCGGCAAGGCGACCTTCTATATCGGCTTTGACCCGACGGCAGACAGCCTGCACGTGGGTCACTTTATGGCGCTGTGCCTGATGAAGCGCCTGCAAATGGCAGGCAACAAACCGATCGCCCTCATCGGCGGCGGCACTGCGATGATCGGTGACCCCTCGGGTCGCACCGACATGCGCTCGATGATGACGCGCGAGACGATACAGCACAACTGCGAGTGCTTCAAAAAGCAGATGGAGCGCTTTATCGAGTTCGGCGAGGGCAAGGCGGAGATGGTCAACAACGCCGACTGGCTGCTCGAGCTCAACTACGTTGACGTGTTGCGCGAGGTTGGCGCCTGCTTCTCGGTCAACAACATGCTGCGCGCCGAGTGCTACAAGCAGCGCATGGAGAAGGGCTTGTCCTTCCTGGAATTCAACTACATGATCATGCAGTCCTACGATTTCTACCGCCTGTTCCAGACCCACGGCTGTAACTTGCAGTTCGGCGGCAACGACCAGTGGTCGAATATGCTCGGCGGTACCGAACTTATCCGCCGTAAGCTCGGCAAGGACGCGCACGCGATGACCATCACGCTGCTGCTCAACTCCGAGGGCAAGAAGATGGGTAAGACCGCTTCGGGTGCGGTGTGGTTGGATCCTAATAAGACCTCCCCCTACGACTTCTACCAGTATTGGCGCAACGTCGGTGACGACGACGTGCTCAAATGCTTGCGCATGCTGACTTTCCTGCCGCTTGAACAGATCGACGAGATGGACACCTGGCAAGGCAGTCAGCTTAACACCGCCAAGGAGATCCTCGCGTATGAGCTGACCAAGCTCGTGCACGGCGAGCAGGAGGCAGAGCGTGCACAGCAAGCGGCGCGCGCGTTGTTCGCCGGCGCCGGCAACAGCGCCGATATGCCCACCACGACGCTGGGCGCTGCCGATCTCGCAGACGGCTCCATCGGCATCCTCAGCCTGATGGTGAAGGCCGGTCTGGCCGCCTCTAACGGCGAGGCGCGCCGTCTGGTGCAGCAGGGCGGCGTGTCGGTCAATGACGCGAAGGTCACCGATCCGTCGCTGACGGTCACCGTCGCCGACTTCGGCACGGACGGCCTGATCATCAAAAAGGGTAAAAAGGTTTACCACAAGGTCGTTTTAGGTTAATTATCAAAAAGCCACTCCGTACGGAGTGGCTTTTTTGCGATTTTACAATTTAACTCTTTACATTGTGAAAGCGTTCGTGTATAATAAATATAATTATACTGAAATTGTGGAGGCGACCCCCATGAATTCGAAGATCAAGAACGAAGAAGCGGATTTTTTGTTTAACGCCGTGTTGCAGTTGCAGACGGTGGAGGAGTGCTATAAGTTCTTTGAGGACTTGTGCACCGTGCCGGAGATCAAGGCGATGTCCCAGCGTATCGTTGTGGCCAAGATGCTCAGCGACGGCAAGGTGTACAGCGAGATCGTCAAAAAGACCGGTGCGTCCACCGCGACCATCAGTCGTGTGAATCGTTCGTTGGAATACGGCTGTGATGCGTATCCGATGATCTTCGCACGCATGAAGGACGAGGGCGCTGCCGAATGAGTGGCTACGGGGATTTTGCCGCGTTCTATGATGCGTTGACCGCCGACGTGGACTATGCCGCATGGGCGGAGTATCTGCTGGCGGTGTTTACGCGTCACGGCGGCAAGGCGCGACAGGTGCTTGATCTCGCGTGTGGGTCGGGCAGCTTGGCGATAGAGCTTGCTGCACGCGGCGTGGAGGTCATCGGCGTCGACGGCTCGGAGGATATGCTCGCCGTCGCGCGCGAAAAGGCAGAGGACGCCGCGGCGGATATCATGTTTTTGTGCCAGGATATGCGCGAACTTGATCTTTACGGCACGGTGGACGGTGCGGTGTGTATGCTGGACAGCTTATCGCATCTGTGCGATAGTAAGGACGTCGCCGAGGTGCTGCGCCGTTTGGGTCTGTTTATTGCGCCCGACGGATTGTTTGTTTTTGACGTGAACACCCCGTATAAGCACCGCGAGGTGCTGGGGGATAATGCGTTCGTGTTTGAAGAGGACGAGTTTGTTTGCGTGTGGCGCAATCGTTTCCTGCCGGCGCGGTGCGAGGTGGCGATGCAGCTCGATTTCTTCCTGGAGGAAGCCGGCGTCTACACGCGCTACACCGACACGGTGCGCGAACGCGCGTATTCTATGGCGACGTGGAAAAAATTGCTCGCTGAGGCAGGCTTTGACCTGCTGTCCGTGTACGGTGAACGGAATTTCGACGCACCGACAGCGGATGCCGAGCGATGGGTGTTTGTTGCACGCAATCGCGCTGTCAACCAACAGAATGTGACACAGGAGTAATGCAGAATGGGAAAACTGATCCGTTGCCTGACCCGTGACGCCACGGTAATGGCGATGTTTTTGGATAGTAAGGATATTGTTGCCGAGGCGGAGCGCATTCACAAGCCCTCCGCGGTGGCGACGGCGGCACTCGGTCGCTTGCTGACCGCGGCGTCGATGATGGGCGTGATGCTCAAGGGTGAGCACGAGTCACTGACGCTCAAGCTCGGCGGCGGCGGTCCTCTCGGCACGGTGATGGCGGTGTCGGACAGCCACGGCGACGTGCGCGGTTACGCGCAAAACCCCATCGTCGAGATACCTTTAAAGCCAAACGGCAAGCTGGACGTCAGCGGCGCGGTCGGCCTGGACGGTCAACTGTACGTGATGCGTGACACCGGCGGTGCGGAGCCGTATATCGGCTGTATTCCGCTCGTTTCGGGCGAGATTGCGGAGGATATCACCAACTATTATGCGACCAGTGAGCAGACCCCGACGGTTTGTGCGCTCGGTGTGCTGGTCAATCCCGATCTGACGGTGCAGGTTGCCGGCGGTCTGCTGTTGCAGCTATTGCCGTTCTGCCCGAACGACGTTATTGACCTCGTCGAGGCGAACGTTGCCAAGCTTGAGCCGGTGACGACGATGCTGGCAAAGGGTATGACGCCGGAGGATATCATCGCCGTCGCGCTCGACGGCATGGAATTTGACGTGCTGGACACCTACGAGCCGTCATATCGGTGCGCCTGCTCGCATAAGAAGGTAGAGGGCGCTTTGCTCGCCTTGCCGCGCGAGGAACGCCTTTCTCTGGCGGACGAAACGGGCGTGGCGGAGGTCACTTGCCGCTTCTGCGATCGCGTGTATCGCTTTACGCGCGAGGACCTCGCGGCACTGGATAAATAAAGTGAAATTTCTTACGAAAAAAAGGAAAAAACACTTGACAAAACCAAGGTGGTAGTGTATTATATACAGCGTCGCCCGTGAACGCGCGGCGCGATGCTTGTGTATGGAAGCATAGCTCAGCTGGTAGAGCACCTGCCTTACAAGCAGGGGGTCACAGGTTCGAGCCCTGTTGTTTCCACCACTTTTTGGATATGGCCCGGTAGTTCAGCTGGTTAGAACGCTAGCCTGTCACGCTAGAGGTCGACGGTTCGAGCCCGTTCCGGGTCGCCA
>JAFQFY010000059.1 GCA_017398485.1 Clostridia bacterium | reverse complement strand
AGTTGTCGTGGTTGTTGTTGTGGTGATGGCGGTGGTGGAGGAGACGGTGGAGTTTTGCTTCGGCTCCTCGGACGACGGCTGACATCCGACGACGGATAACAGCATCGCCACCGCCAGCATAACGCTGAGTGTGGCAGTTGGTTTTCTGCGCAAGATCTCACCTCCAGACACGGTTTGTAGACTTGTGTCGATACCTGACGAAAATATAATAGCATATTTGCCGACCAAATGCAAGGCAAAAGCCTTCCGCTTGTTATAGCAAACGGAAGGCTGAGCGTTTTCGTTATTCGTCGTATCCTTTGGGATTTTGCGACTGCCAGCGCCATGTGTCGCGGCACATGTCCTCGACGTTTTTCTCTGCTTTCCAACCGAGCAGAGCGGCGGCCTTGGCGGGATCGGAATAGCAGGTCGCCACATCACCCGAGCGCCGCGGCGCGATGGTGTAGGGAACGTCGACGCCGTTGGCGGCCTTGAACGCATTGACCAGATCCAGCACGCTGTAGCCGATGCCGGTGCCGAGGTTGATCGGCTCGGCGCCGGTGTGGGCCAAGGCGTAACCGACCGCCTTGACGTGGCCGCGTGCGAGATCGACGACGTGAATATAATCGCGCACGCCGGTGCCGTCGGGCGTGTCGTAGTCATCGCCGAAGATCGAAAGCTTCGGCAGTTTGCCGATCGCCACCTGAGAGATATAAGGCATGAGATTGTTGGGGATGCCGTTGGGATCCTCACCGATGCGCCCGCTTTCGTGCGCGCCGATGGGGTTAAAATAACGCAACAGCACCGCCGACCACTCGGGATCGGACACGCACAGATCCGATAGGATGCCCTCAATCATGAACTTGGTGCGACCGTAAGGGTTGGTTACGGCGCCTGTGGGCATATCTTCTTTGAGCGGCGAGGGATTGCCTGTGCCGTAGACGGTGGCGGAGGAAGAGAAGATGATGCGCTTACAGCCCATCTCGGCCATCACTTGGCACAGCACCACCGTGCCTGCGACGTTGTTGTCGTAATAAGTCAACGGTTTCTGCACCGACTCGCCGACCGCTTTGAGTCCGGCAAAGTGTATGACCGCGTCGATCTTGTGAGCAGAAAATACGCGGCGCAGACCCTCGGCGTCACGGATGTCACATTCGTAGAACGGAAATTCCTTGCCGGACAGCTCTTTTACGCGGCGAAGCGCCTCGGGCTTGGAGTTGTAGTAGTTGTCGATCACAACGATCTCATAGCCTGCGTCGAGCAATTCGATGCAGGTGTGACTGCCGATATAACCGCAGCCACCGGTAACCAAAATGGCCATAATAAACCTCCGTAAATCGTATTGCTCATATTATACTCCCGTTTATGCTGTTTGACAATATGTTTTTGTGAAAAATACCATTTGAACGGCTTGCTTTTTTACATTTGTAGGCGTATAATGGAGAAAAGTACAAAATGGAGGTACATACGATGAAACCAACGCTGATTATCATGGCCGCCGGTATGGGTAGCCGCTTTGGCGGTCTTAAACAGATCACGCCCGTCGGACCGAGTGATGAAAAGTTGATGGATTATTCTGTTTACGACGCCGTGCGCGCCGGTTTCGGCAAGGTTGTGTTCGTCATTAAGCACGCCATAGAGGACGAATTTAAAGAAAAGATCGGCAACGCCGTTGCGGCACATCTGCCGGTGGAATACGTATACCAAGAGCTCGATGCTCTGCCGAACGGCTACACCGTCCCCGAGGGACGCGAAAAGCCGTGGGGTACGGGTCATGCGGTGCTGTGTTGCCGCGACGTTGTCAAAGAGCCGTTCGCGGTCATCAACGCCGACGATTACTACGGCCGTAATTGCTTCGCCTTGCTTGCAGACTTCCTCGCGAGTCACCCGACTGACGACAAGATGCATTTTGCCATGGCAGGCTATCGTCTGCGCAACACTTTGACAGAAAACGGTTACGTGTCACGCGGCGTGTGCGAGGTGGACGCGGATAACCGCCTGCTGACGCTGACCGAGCGCACGCATATCGAGATCCGCGACGGCGAGCCGCAGTTTACCGAGGATGACGGCGCGAACTGGGCCAAGCTGCCTGCCGACTGCTATGTGTCGATGAACTGTTGGGCGTTTCCGGCGGGCACGCTGGACACGTTCGAGAAGCTGTTCTGTGCCTTTCTTGACAAGCACGGCGGCGAGATGAAGTCGGAGTTCTATCTGCCGGCGGCAGTGGATGCGCTGGTGGAGGACGGCCGTGCCGACGTGCAGGTGTTGCCGACGGAGGACAAATGGTACGGCATGACCTATGCTGCTGATCACGCTATGGTGCGCGGTGCGATCGCGTCTTTGACTGATGACGGCGTTTATCCCACACCGATCTGGAAATAAAGGAGAATGACTATGAATTACATCACTCCCGAGCAGGCCGGCGTATCCTCGGCCGCCATTCAGACCTATATTCAGTATTTAGAGGACAATCGCATTCCCACCCACAGCATCATTATGATGCGCGGCAACGATATTTTCTTCGAAAACTACTGGAAGCCGTTTAATGCGGATTTCCTGCACCGCATGTACTCGGTCTCCAAGAGTGTGGTGTCGCTGGCGGTTGGCTTTGCCGTACAGGATGGTCTGATCGACCTTGATAAGGAGATTCAGGAATATTTCCCCGAGGAATGCAAGGCGCAACCCGACGAATACATGCGCCGCCAGACCGTTAAGGATATGCTCATGATGAGCACCGCGAAGGCGGATCGCTGGTGGTTTGGGGACAAGCCTAAGGATCGTGTGCAGTATTATTTCGAGAATCCGAACACGCCCAGCCGTCCTTCCGGTCTGTTCTTCCGCTACGATTCCACCGGATCGTTCGTGTTGGGTGCGCTTGTTGAGCGCCTGACCGGCATGCCGTTTATGGACTATCTGCGCGGCAAGCTGTTTGACAAGATCGGTGTGTCCGAAGAGGCGTATTGCCTTAAAGCGCCGGGCGGACATTCGTGGGGCGATTCGGCGGTGCTGTGCAAGCCGATGGATATGCTTAAAATCGCGCGTTTTGTGATGAACGGTGGCTCCTGGAACGGCGAGCAGCTGCTCGACCGCGCGTACGTCGAGGCAGCGACCTCCAAGCTCATTGACAACTACCGTCCTGACGCGCCGGGCGAGGCGTTCGGCTACGGGTATCTCATTTGGCGCTCGTACGATAACTCATTCTTCTTCAACGGCATGGGAAGCCAGCTCGCCATCTGTGTGCCGGATAAGGACATCATCATGATGTTCAATGCCGATACACAGGGGCGCGATCCGCATGCGCGCGAGGTTCTCATCGAGCAGTTCTTCCGCATGATCGTGCGTCCGGCGAGCGACAAAGCGCTTGCCGAAGACGTGGCGGCGCAGACGGCGCTCAAAGCGTATGCGGATGCGCTTGAGCTGTACGCCGTCAAGGGGGAGAAGACGTGTGCGACGGCGCAGAAGATCAACGGCGTTACTTACGCCTTCTCGGATGATAACCCCATGGGCTTAAAAACCGTGCGTTTTGACTTCACGGAGGACGGTGGCGTGTTCGTGTATGAAAACGCGCAGGGTAAGAAAGAGTTGCCGTTCGGTCTGAACAAAAACGCGTTCGGCAAATTCCCGCAGGACGGCTTTGCCGACGAGATCGGCACCGTGCCGGGCAACCGCCGCTTTGCTTGTGCCGCCTCGGGCGCGTGGGTTGACGACACCAAGCTTCATGTCAAGGTGCAGATCATCGACACCTATTTCGGTGTGCTGGATGCGGTGTTTGGCTTCAAGGACAATGCTTGCAGCATCGTGATGCAGAAGACAGCCGAAGATTTCATGAACGAATACGAGGGCATGGCGACCGGCTACGCTGTATAAATGATGAAAAACGCTCCAAATGCGGTCTTTGACCCGTTTGGAGCGTTTTTTCTTGCGAAAATCTGTTGAATATTGCAGAAAATAATGTTACAATAAAGTGTATTGCTTAAATTTAAGTATAAAGGAGGTCTCGGTCATGTTTCTCAGACAATGGCGTTACACTCAACCGAATACGGACTTGGCATCGGAGCTTGCCGAGATCTGCGAACTGAATCCCGTGCTCGCTTTGTTGCTCGTCACGCGCGGTATTACCACTCCCGAGGAGGCATTTTCGTTCCTTGTCGGGCAGGAGGAAGAGGCGGATCCTTACGATTTTGCGGATATGGACGCCGCAGTGTGTCGCGTGCGTCAGGCGTTGGAAAAGAAAGAAAAGATCCTCGTCTACGGTGACTATGACGTTGACGGCATCACCGCGACGGTGCTGTTGTATACGTATTTGCGCCGTTGCGGCGCGGATGTCGTCTACCGCGTACCCAAGCGCGAGGAAGGCTATGGTCTGCACGAAGCAGACGTGCTGTGGGCGGCCGAGCAGGGTGTTGATCTGATCGTCACGGTGGATAACGGCGTGTCACTCATCAAGCAGGTGACGCTGGCTAACGAAAAGGGCATCGACGTGGTGGTCACCGACCACCACCAACCGCCTGATGAGTTGCCGCCTGCGGTGGCGGTGGTAGACCCCTGCCGCGCGGATTGCGAGAGTCCCTGCAAGGACTATGCCGGCGTGGGCGTTGCTTTCATGTTGGTCTGCGCGCTTGAAGGCGACGGTGAGGCGGTGTTGTCCACCTACGGTGATCTGCTCACGCTCGGCACCATCGGTGACGTGATGCCGCTGACCGGCTTTATGCGTGACTTGATGCGCCGCGGTATACGACTGCTCGATGCGAGCTCGCGTCCCGGCATTTTGGCGCTTCGCCGCGTGGCGTCCTGCGAGGATAAGGAACTGACGGCACGCACGGTGAGCTTTTCGCTGGTACCGCGCATCAATGCGGCAGGGCGCATGGGCGATCCCGATCTCGCGGTGCGACTGTTGCTCACCGAAGATATTGCACAGGCACAGAGCTTGGCGGAGACCTTGGAGGATATGAATGCCCGTCGTCAGACGGTATCGAACGAGATCTATGCGCAGGTGCAGGATAAGATTGCGCAAAACCCCGAATGGTTGCACGACCGTGTGCTGGTGGTCGACGGCGAGGGGTGGCACGGCGGCGTGCTTGGCATTATCGCCGCGCGGCTGACCGAGCGCTACGGCAAGCCGACCTTCGTGCTGTCCGTCGGTGAGGACGGCGTTGCGCACGGCTCGGGTCGAAGTCTGGAGGGCTTCTCCATCTACGAGGCGCTCAAGGAGTGTGAGGACCGTCTGATCGTCTACGGCGGTCACGAGCTGGCGGCAGGCGTGACGCTGTATGCTGCGGATATTGACGCGTTTCGTTGCGCGATCAATGCGTCGGCGGCGTCGTCGCATCCTGTTATGCCTGTGCCGAAGCTGGATGTGGCCATTCGTCTGCGTCCCGAGCAGGTGAGCGTGGATAAATTGGTGCTTTTGGAGATGCTGGAGCCTTGCGGCGCGGGTAATCCGTCACCGCAGTTCGGCTTGTTCCGCATGCGGCTGGATAATATTGCGGCGATCGGCGGCGGAAAGCATATGCGTCTGTCGCTCAGCCGCGACGGCGTGCATATCAACGCCGTCAAGTTCCAGATGCGTCCGGAGGAACTGCCGATCCCCTGCGGCTCGCTGGTCAATTGCATCGTGTCATTGGAAAAGAACGTGTATCATGGGAATATTTCCGTGAGCGTGCGTATTATAGATATTGGTTATGCAGATACCGATCGTGCGCAGATGCAGGCACAGATCGCGGCGTTTGAGGATATGATGCGCTGTGAATTGCGTCCGGCGAAAGAGGATGTGTTGCCGTCACGCGAGCAACTCGCGCATTTGTACAGTATGTTGCATGCCTGCGGCGAGTGGAACGGCACCGTTGAGCATCTGCATCGTGCGGTGAACGCCGATGCCGAGGATGAATTTACGGTGCTCAAGCTGCTTGCCACGCTGGAAATCTGGCGCGAGGCGTCGCTTGTCGAGGTGCAGGACCTCGGCGACAGACTGCGTCTGCGCGTATTACCCACCACCGGCAAGACCGACCTGAGCGGCACGGCCTTGTGGCGGTATCTCGAGGGGGAATAAAGCTATGTCAGAACCGAATATACGTCAACGAGAAGCCGTACAGAACGAATTGTATGAGCTTATTAGAGAAAGCGGCAGAAGCTATGATGTTGCGCTCATCGAGCAGGCGTTGGAGATCGCCGCCGCCGCGCACGAGGGACAGCGTCGCTATTCGGGCGAGGAATATATCTGCCATCCGTTGAGCGTTGCGTGCATTCTCGTGGAAATGGGAATGGACAGCGACTCGGTGGTTGCGGCGTTATTGCACGACGTCGTAGAGGACACGCGCGTTGAGCTGTCCGAGATCACCGAGAAATTCGGCGAGGAGATCGCCATGCTGGTCGACGGCGTGACCAAGATCACCAAGATGAACTTCTACACGCGCGAGGAACAGCAGGCGGAGAACGTACGTAAAATGCTGCTCGCCATGGCAAAAGACGTGCGCGTGATGATCATCAAGCTTGCCGACCGCTTGCACAACATGCGCACGAGTGACGGCTGGGCGGAGCAGAAACAGCGGGACAAGGCGCGTGAGACGATGGATATCTATGCGCCGCTGGCGCACCGCCTTGGTATCCGCGCAGTCAAGGAAGAACTGGAAGACCTGTCGCTCAAGGTGCTGGACCCCGTCGCGTATAAAGAGATCGAGGACAATCTCGCCATGCGTGAGGAGGAACGCAGTGCCTTCCTCGACGAGATCAAGGATCGTATCAGCGAGCGTTTGTCATCGTACGGCTTGGCGTGCCAGATCTATGGGCGCGTCAAGAGCTTTGCCGGCATCTACCGCAAAATGTATATCCAGGGACACGCGTTCGAGGAAATCTACGACATTTACGCAGTGCGCGTCATCGTGGACAACGTCAACGACTGTTACAACGTGCTGGGTATCATGCACGAGATGTTCCGTCCGTTGCCCAACCGTTTTAAGGATTACATTTCCACACCGAAATCCAATATGTATCAGTCTTTGCATACCACCGTGGTGAGCAAGGAAAAGATTCCGTTTGAGGTGCAGATCCGCACGTGGGAGATGCACTACACGGCGGAATACGGCATCGCGGCGCACTGGAAATATAAACTCGGCATACAGAAAAAGGATAAGCTCGACGAGCGTTTGGCGTGGGTGCGCCAGTTTATCGAGAGCCAAAACGACGTCGACGATGCAGTGGATATCGTGCAGGGGATTAAGACTGATCTGGATATCGCTGACGTGTTCGTGTTTACTCCCAAGGGCGACGTGATCACGCTGCCCGAGGGCAGTACCGTCATTGACTTTGCCTATGCGATCCACACCGCCGTCGGCAACCGCATGGTCGGTGCCAAGGTGGACGGCCGTATCGTTCCGCTGGATTACCGCGTGAAGATGGGTGAGATCGTAGAGGTCATCACCACCTCGGCGGCGGATCGCGGTCCGAGCCGCGACTGGATCAACATCGTGCACACCAGTGAAGCGCGCAACAAGATCCGCGGCTGGTTTAAGCGCGAACGCCGTGAGGAAAATATTGAGCAGGGCCGTGAAGAGCTTGAGCGCGAGTTGGCGCGTAATTTTATCCGACTGTCGGAAGAACGCATGGAAGCGTTCTTGCAGAGTCAGGCGCGCAAACAGCATTATACAACGCTGGAGGATTTCTATGCGGCGATCGGCTACGGCGGCGTGTTGCTGTCGCGTTTGATGCCGCGTCTAAAGGATGAATACGCGCGCATTCAGCGCGAGGAACAGGTGGCCGCGGCGCCGATCGCGGCGACACTGACACCGCCGACCAAGCATTCCAAGAACAACGGCGGCGTTATTATCGACGGCATGGATAATTGCCTGGTCAAATTCGCTCAATGCTGTAACGCGGTGCCGGGTGATCCGATCATCGGCTTTATCACGCGCGGCTACGGCGTGTCGATCCACCGCCGTGATTGCTCCAACGTGCCGACGGATATTGAGCAGAGTGCCAACCGCGAGCGTTGGGTGCGCGTGCAGTGGGAGCAGGGGAACAAGACCACCTTTAACGCCAACCTGCACATTGTGGCAGACAGCGGTGATAATCTGTTGCTCAATCTTGCAACCACCATGTCGAATATGCACATTCCGGTTCACTCCATCAATGCACGCGATAGCGAGGATAACGGCGCGGTCGTCACCATGACGGTGGCAGTCAACAGTGTGGAGCATTTGCAGATGGTGATCGACCGACTCAAACACATTGAACACGTCACCTGCGTCGAGCGCGCGATGGTGTGACAGGAGATGCATTATGAAAGCAGTATATCAGCGTGTTTCCCACGCGAGCGTTACGGTCGACGGGGAAGTGATCGGGCAGATCGGTGAGGGCGTCTTGCTGCTCGTCGGCGTGTGTCCCGAGGATACCGCCGCCGAGGCGGCGTTGCTCGCGCATAAGGTCGCGAACATGCGCGTGTTTTGCGACGAGCAGGATAAGATGAATTTGTCGGTGCTGGATATCGGCGGCGGTGTGCTGGCGGTATCGCAGTTCACTCTGTGCGCCAATACGAAACACGGTCGCCGTCCCGATTTCTTCGGCGCGGCGGCGCCGTCGGTTGCCGAGCCGCTGTTCGAGCAGGTGGTGGCAGAACTGCGCCGTCAAGGCGTTTCTGCCGTGCAGACGGGTCGTTTTGGCGCGGATATGAAGGTGGAGTTGCTCAACGACGGTCCTGTCACGCTGGTGCTGGATACGGACGAGTGGAAAAAGAAGGGATAACGATGCAGGTTATGTATATGCCCGTCGGGCAGATGGGCACGAACTGCTGTTTCGTCAGCGATACAAGCGGCAACGCCGCGATCATTGACCCCGGTGCCGATGCGGAACGCATCATTAAAACTGTAATGGAAAACAACTTTACAGTTAAATTTGTGCTGTTGACCCACGCACACTTCGATCATATCATGGCGGCCGAGGCGGTTTGCGCCGCGTTTGGTGCGCCGCTGTGTGTCGGTGCGGCAGATGCACCGATGCTTGCAAACGAGCGGCTCAACTTGTCTGCAACGGTGTATCCCGATGCGCCTGTTTCGCTGACGGCGGACCGTCTGTTGCGCGAAGGTGACGAGATCGTGTTCGGTGATGCCAAGCTGACGGTTATGGAGACGCCGGGGCATACACCCGGCTGCGTGTGCTTTGTTGCTGACGGCTTGCTCATTGCCGGTGATACCCTGTTTGCCGGCAGTGTCGGGCGCACCGATCTGCCGGGCGGTGATATGACGATGCTGCGTCGTTCTCTGGCACGTCTGGCGTCGCTGACAGGAGAATACACCGTGTATTGCGGCCACGGCGAGCAGACTGCGCTGTCGTACGAGAAGCGCGCCAACCCGTATCTTACGCACATTATGTAAATGGTGAGGAATACCTATGCACTTGTATTTACAAGGTCATGATTTTCATTTTGAATTAGAGAACGTCACGCGGCTGTTCCTACCGTTGGAGAAGATCACCACGCATTGTGACGAGGGTGTCATCGAGGACACGCAGGAATGGTACGCCGTGTGCCGTGTGCAAGACGAGCCGCAGGGTGCACAGTTGTCCTGTCGTCTGCACGCGGCTGATTTTGACGAGCAAACAGAGGCGTTCGTCGCGGCGGATACGCCCGATTTTCGCGACGCGTGCGAGTTGGAACTGTGCACGCTTCTCTACGGCCTGCTGACGCGCTTTTTGGGCTTCACGCAGACCTGGGGTCTGGTTACGGGCGTGCGTCCTGTCAAACTTTTGCGCCGTTTGCGGCGCGAACTGGGTGAGCAGCAGGCGCTTATGTATTATCGGGACAAGCTGCTTGTCAGCGAAGAAAAGCTGCGTTTGTGCGCCGATACTCTCGCCGTGGAGGACACCCTGCTCGCGCTTTCACGTCCCGAGTCCTTCAGTCTGTATGTGTCCATTCCGTTCTGCCCGACGCGGTGCGATTATTGCTCGTTCGTCTCGCAGACGGTGGTGCAGGCGAAGAAGCTCATTCCCACCTATGTGGATCGCCTGTGCCGCGAGATCGCCTATACCGGCGCAATGGCGCGGGAACTCGGCTTGCGGCTGGAAACCATCTATTTCGGCGGCGGTACTCCGACAACGCTGTCGCCCGAGGAATTGACGAAGCTGTTCGGCGCGGTGGAGCAGAACTTTGATCTGTCTCATCTGCGCGAATACACCGTTGAGGCAGGACGTCCCGACACCGTCACTGCCGATAAACTCGCGGCGATCCGCGCGGCAGGCGTGGGTCGCGTGAGCATCAATCCCCAGACGTTACAGCCGTCGGTACTCGCCGGTATCGGGCGTCGCCATACGGTCGAGCAATTCTACGACGCGTTCGAGCTGGCACGACGCGCCGGGTTTACCAATATCAATACCGATCTCATCGCCGGCTTACCGGGGGATACCTACGACGGATTTTGCGAAACGATGGACGGCATTCTGTCGCTTGCGCCCGAGAACGTCACGGTGCACACTCTGTCGATGAAGCGTGCTTCGAACATCATGCTGCAACGCCGTCCCGACTATCGTGTGCAGGAGGATGCCGTGCGTATGGTCGCGCTGTCGGCACAGCGGTTGCCGCAGGCGGGCTATCGTCCGTATTATCTCTATCGCCAGAGCCGAACGGTCGGTAATCAGGAGAACGTCGGCTGGGCGAAGCCGGGATGCGAGTGCCTGTATAACGTGTATATCATGGACGAGACCCACACGATACTCGCGTGCGGTGCAGGCGCGGTGAGCAAGCTCAAAAAGCCGAACAGCGACTATCTTGAACGCATCTTCAACTACAAATTCCCATACGAATATAATGACGGGATCGAGGAGATGCTTGCGCGCAAGGCGACTGTGCCGTCGTTTTACGAAAAACACGGTTTTCAAGGATAATATATTGCAAAATGTGCACACATAGCGTATAATGAATACAGAAGACACAAAAAGGAGCGTGTTGATATGAAAACTTGGGAGGAAGTTCTGTTTAAAGCGAAGGAAGTCGCGACTTCTGCGGGCCGTAAGGCGAAGGACGTGGCAGACGTGGCGAAGTTGAAACTGAAAATTCTGGAAAACGAGAAGGCGATCAACACCGCGATGGAGGCGCTTGGTCATCTGCTGTATGACAGCCGTAAAGAGAGCGCAGAGCTGAATGAGGAGCTGGTGCAGGAGCTGATCGCACAGGTCGATGAGCTGGAAACTGCCAACGAGCAGTTGCGTGCCGAGATCGACAACGCGTGTAGCCGCAAGACCTGTGGTGCGTGCGGTGCCGTCAACGACGCGGATGCGACCTACTGCAACAAATGCGGCAAAGAACTGGATTAACACAAAAAGCGAGAGCAACCGAAACGGTTGCTCTCGCTTTATTCGTAGTCGTCCAAAAATGACACGCAATGCTCGCCTTTGTGATAGCTGAGAATGGTTTCGAGGTTGACGTTTTCGGCACTGCGGAAGATGTTCTGATCGATCTGGGGATTGACCTTGCGCAGATGCGCGATGAGTGCCTTGATCTCGTCACGTTTCGAGCCGCTGCCCTGTCGTGTGCGGTCGGTGACCGAGCAGGCGCATTGCAGAAATTCCAGCTGATTATAGCGACCCCATGCGATGATGTCCTTTTCATGTACATGGTACAGCGGTCGGATCAGCTCCATGCCTTCAAAATTTGTGCTGTGCAATTTCGGCATCATGGTGCGCATCTGCGCGCCGTACAGCATGCTCATGAGGATGGTTTCGATGACGTCGTCGAAGTGGTGACCGAGTGCGATCTTGTTACAGCCGAGCTCACGCGCGTATTTGTACAGGTAGCCGCGCCGCATGCGTGCGCACAGATAGCAGGGTGTGCCGTCGACTTGTTTATCCACCACCGAGAAGATGGGGGAGTCGAAGAAATGTGCCGGCAATTCGAGCAGGCGGAGATTTTCTTCGAGTCGGCGGCGGTTTTCGGGACGATATCCGGGATCCATCGCCAGATATTCCAACTCGAACGGCACCTCGCTGCCGTGCCGTTGCAGTTCCTGTAAGCATTTGGCGAGCAGAAGCGAATCCTTGCCGCCGGAGATACACACGGCGATACGGTCGTTGGCTTGGATCATGCGATAGTCCTTGAGCGCGCCGATAAAGGGATTCCATATCGTCTTGCGGTATTTCTTGATGATACTGCGCTCGATCTCTTGACAGCGTTGCATGTTACACCCCCGACTTGCGCGAGAGGATGTGCTTGGCGCTGTTGAGCAAGGGGCGGAAGTGCAGCACGAGCAGCACTGCTGACAGCGCGATCTCGATTGGGATCCAGTAGGGAATCTCCAACACCATGATGACGCATTGTGCCACCAGCACCGTCAGGCTGACCGCAAAGCGCGGCAGATCCCAGTTGATCGGGATAAAGCGGCGCGTCTTGACGGCGCGAACGAGGAACACCAGCGCATAGCTTGCCGCCGTGGAAACGGCGGCGCCCTGCACACCGAAGGCGCGGATGAGGATGAAATTGCCGATGACGTTGGCAATGGTGCCGATGAGGGTGTCCCACAGCGTGTGCTTGCTTTGCTTTTCGACGATATAGATGGTGCCGAGGAAGGTGACGAAGCAGGAAAACGCCGTCGACAGAATGAGCGTCGGGATATACTGCCACGAGGCGTAGAAGCTGTCAGCCACCAAGATCTTGGTGATGACCTTGGCGAACACGACGAGCAGAGAGCCGCATACGAAGATGACCGACTGGTACATGGAGAAAATGTTGGAGAAGAATTTCTGCCGTTCCTGACGGCTTTTTTCGGTGAGCACCGACATCTGCCACGCGTCCATGAAGATGCCGCTGATGAGGATGAGCAGGTTGGGGATCTTATACGACACGGCATACAGGCCGTTGGCGGCTTCGCTGATCATCCAGGTGACCATATAGCGATCGGACACGTCGGTCACCCACCATAAAGCGGTGGTGGGGATGAGCGGTATCGAATATTTGAGCATCGCACGCGTGACCTCGCGTTTGATCTGCGAGGGGCGGATATAGCGATAGATCTTGGCAAAGAAGAACAGCAGCAGCGTGCAGATGACGTCCGAGAGGATGATCGCCAGCAGATAACCGATCACGCCGATCTTCCACACGGCGAGGAACAGCACGTCGAGCAGCAGTGTGATTGCCGTGCCGATGACACTGCACACGGCGAACAAACGCACTTTTTGCAGAGTCTTGACGAAATAGGCGAACAGATAGTGGAGCATCGACGAGAGCACGAATACGTAGATCCAGCCGGTATAGGCAGACAACGTCGGGATCATGCTGATCAGCGGCGCAAACAGCAGAAACACGCCGAAACCGATGAGATCCACGGCGAGTCCCGTTGACAGAACGGTGCGGCGGTCGGTCTCACCGTCCATGCCGAAGCGCAGCACGGCGGTGTTCATGCCGAGTGACACCACGGGGATGAGCAGATTGGCTGCCTGCACGAGCAGGTCGACGATGCCGTATTCGCCGTTGGTCAGGAAGCTGGTGTACAGCGGCATGAGCAGGAAGGTCAGCACCTTGGAGCTGAACGTGCCGATGCCTAATATGAGCGTGTTGGAAAACAGTTTTTTATAGCGGTCGGTTTTCGCCATGGTGCCACCTCCTTTACTTATAATAGCATTATCATACCACATAATACCTCTTATGACAAGTCTTACCTTGACAAATGCGTTTATGCAACTTACAATAAATGTCGTGAGGTGAGGATATGGGTTGGTTTTCTCGTAAAAAGAAGACGGATAACGGCGTTGCCGAGCGTGTCGACGGGCGCGAGCTGCTGTATGTTGTGCGCCGCTATATCGACGACGACGGCAATCCGAAGGAGGACGGTCTCGGACACGGCGGCCGCATCGACACCGCTAACGGCCACGTCATCATCACCTGCGGCGATAAAGAGGTCTTTGTCAACGGCGATATTACCGCCGTGACTTGCAGTGAGCTTATGTCCTTGGGCGGCGCGATCTTTACGGGACACAACGAGGTCATTGGCAAGGAAGATACTGTCGTAGCGTATTATCAGAGCCGTTTTCGGCAGTAAGCAAAAACCCATCGGCGTGAGTCGATGGCTTTTCGATTATTCGATGATTTTGATCTCGTTCAACGAGTCTTCCCTTCCACAGCAGACGGCTATGCGGATGGTCTTGTTCTCGGTGGGGAAGTCATAGCTTTTCCAGAAGCAGTGGTTGTCCTCGTCGGTGCCGTCGGTCGTCGGCACGGTGAAACTGCTCATCGGCAACACCAGGCCGAAGCCGGTGAACTTCGCGAACGCCTCTTTTCGTGCCCACAGGGCGGCAAAACGACTGTTCGGGTCGTCGGCGAGCCAGGCTTTCTCGCTCGGCGTAAACCACCGTTCGGCGATCTTGGCGTTATACGGCGTGTCGACCTGTGCGTCGAGTCCTGTTTCGCTGTCTGCGACGGCGCAGAATACCCACTCGTCCGTGTGGGAGAGGGAGAAAAAGGCGGAGTTGTCGGCGAGATACGGTTTGCCGCGTGAGCCGTGTGTGAGTTGCGGCGGTTGTCCGTTTTTGCCGAACAGGCGATATAGCAGCACACCGGCGGCGAGCAGTTGGGCTTTCTTTTGTACGTTTTGCAGGCGCTGTGCGCGTGCGCGCCGCGTCGCGTCGAGCAACGGCAGGGTATTTGTCGCACACGCTTCGTCGAGATAGGGGCGACAGTCAAGGGCGTAAACGTTGATCATATCGATAGCCTCCGTCATTGGCTTTATCTTATCATAGCACACACAGGCGATTTGTGTCAATTTTCATTGACGGTATGGCCGGTTTCGTGGTAAAATAACGGTATTACAACTCAAAGGAGATTCGTATGGATATCAAGGCTACTCTCGTGAGTGAATTTCATCTGCGCGCTGCACAGGTTGAGGCGGTCATTGCGTTGCTCGACGACGGCAACACCATTCCGTTTATCGCGCGATACCGCAAGGAGCAGACCGGGTCTTTGGATGATCAGGTGCTGCGCGAATTGGCAGAACGTCTGGCCTATCTGCGCAATCTTAACGAAACGCGTGAAAAATATCGTGCTACCATTGAAGAGCAGGGCGCACTGACCGAGGAGCTGGCGACGGCGTTGGATGCGGCGGTGACGATGACCGAGCTCGACGACCTGTATCGTCCGTATCGACCCAAGCGTCGCACGCGCGCAACGGTCGCCAAGGAACGTGGGCTCGAGCCGTTGGCACAAATGCTGTATGCCCAGCAGACCGATGCCGAGGATCCGTCGGCGGCGGCCGCGGCGTATATTTCCGACGATGTCCCCACGGTTGAGGATGCCCTTGCCGGCGCGCGCGATATCATTGCCGAATGGATCGCAGACGATGCCGCGGTGCGCAAGCGCTTGCGCGTGGTGTGCATGGCCAACGGCTTTTTGACCTCAGCCGCCGCCAAGGAGGAGGACAGCGTCTATTCCAACTATTACGAATTCCGCGAGCCGTTGAGCAAGGTGCCGGGACATCGCGTGCTCGCCATCAACCGCGGCGAGCGTGAGGAATTTCTCAAGGTCAAGGTGGAGTTCGAACCCGACCGCGCGATGAAGATCATATACTCTGAGCATCTAAAAGCCGAGTGTCCTACGTCCGAGCAAGTGCGTCTGGCGGCGGAGGACTCGTATGACCGTCTGATCTTTCCGTCGCTCGAGCGCGAGATGCGCAACGCTTTGTCCGAGGCGGCGAGCGAGGCGGCGATCAAGGTATTTTCCTCCAACCTGCGCCAGCTGCTCATGCAGCCGCCCGTCAAGGGAAAGGTCACGCTCGGCCTCGACCCCGGCTATCAGCATGGTTGTAAAACGGCAGTCATCGACGCAACCGGTAAGGTGCTGGATACCGGCATCGTGTATCCCGTGCCGCAGTTCAAGCGCATGGAGGATGCCAAGCGCATCATTCTCGGCTTTATCAAGAAATACGGCGTCGAGGTCATCGCCATCGGCAACGGTACTGCCTCGCACGAGACCGAGGTGTTCGTTGCGGATCTGATTCGCGAGCAGTCGCTGTCGGGCGTGGCTTATATGGTGGTCAGCGAGGCAGGTGCTTCGGTGTATTCGGCCTCCAAGCTCGCCGCGCAGGAATTCCCCGATTATGATGTCAACCTGCGCTCGGCGGTGTCGATTGCGCGTCGTATGCAGGATCCGCTCGCGGAGCTCGTCAAGATCGACCCCAAGGCGATCGGCGTCGGCCAGTATCAGCATGATCTGCCGCAGGCACGTTTAACCGAAGCACTCGGCGGCGTAGTGGAGTCCTGCGTGAACGCTGTCGGCGTTGACCTCAACACGGCGTCGGCGCCGCTCCTCGAACAGGTTGCGGGTATTAACGCGACCGTCGCCAAGAATATCGTCGCCTACCGTGAGGAAAACGGCGCGTTTACCTCGCGCGCTGTGCTCAAAAAGGTGCCGAAGCTCGGCCCGAAAGCGTTCGAACAGTGCGCCGGCTTTCTGCGCGTGCCGGAGAGCAAAAATATGCTCGATCACACCGCCGTTCACCCCGAGAGCTACGAGGTGGCAAAGGCGCTGTTGGATACCTGCGGTGTGACGGTCAAGGATCTGTCGGGACTGCAGGCAAAAGTGGATGAGATCGGTCTTGCCGCGCTTGCAAAGCAACTGGGCGTCGGCGAGCCGACGCTGACGGATATCATCGGGGAACTGTTGCATCCCGGCCGCGATCCGCGTGACGATCTGCCGAAGCCTTTGTTGCGCACGGATATCGTGGGGATTGAGGCGCTCAAAGCAGGCATGGAGCTCAAAGGCACGGTGCGTAACGTCGTCGATTTTGGCGCGTTCGTAGATATCGGCGTACACCAGGACGGCCTTGTGCATATCTCACAGATCACCAATCGTTTTATCAAACACCCGTCGGAAGTGCTTAAGGTGGGGGATATCGTGACGGTGTGGGTACTCAGCGTCGACGTACAGAAAAAACGCATCGCACTGACCATGCGTGCACCGAAAGAATCCTGATTAAAAAACCTCCGGCTCGGCCGGAGGTTTTTTGTTGTGATAAGGCAAATAGACTGCATTTCCCCTTGACAATCAAGGGCAAAAACGCTATGATATAGTGCAGGAAATGCAACAAGTTCATACGCCGCTGTGGTGGAATAGGCAGACACAAGGGACTTAAAATCCCTCGGTAGCAATACCGTACCGGTTCGACCCCGGTCAGCGGCACCAAAAATCCCGCTCACGTAAGTGGGCGGGATTTTTACTTATTACCTCTTCACTCTTCACTTTTCACTAAAATTTCATGAACGGGATTTTTGGAAAGTAATAGGTAATAGTGAATAGTGAAGAAGTATTGCGGATACACCGTTTTATGCTATAATACACTAAAAGGTCGGTGATTCTATGAATTTTGAAATCACAAATGAATTGATTGATACAATTAAACCATATACAGAAAATGTTACTGTGAAAATTTCTACCGACAATAAAGATTGGAAAGGTAGAGATTACAAATCAGATTTTGTAACTATTGATGAGAAAAATATTGTTGGTTTTGAAGTTTTTGATAATGAGATAATTGTGTTTTATTTTACCGACCATTATCATTT
>JAFQFY010000058.1 GCA_017398485.1 Clostridia bacterium | reverse complement strand
TCGGGCGACACGCCGAACACCTGCGCGGCGGTGGAACGGTGAATGTCCTCGCCGGTGGTAAACGCCTCAATCATGGTCGGCTCCTGCGCCATGTGCGCGAGCACGCGCAGTTCGATCTGCGAGTAATCTGCGTCGCACAGTTCCCACCCCTCACGTGCCACGAAGAAACGGCGCATCTGCCGTCCAAGCTCCGAGCGTATGGGGATATTCTGCAAATTCGGCTCGGAGGAGGAGATGCGACCCGTGCGCGTTTCGGTCTGGTTAAACACCGAGTGGATGCGTCCGTCGGGCGCGATCACCTTGAGAAGTCCGTCACAGTAGGTGCCGTTAAGTTTGGAAAGCGTGCGATATTCCAACAGCTTGTCCACGACCGGGTGCTGTGTACGCAATTTTTCCAGTACGTCGGCGTTGGTGGAATAGCCGGATTTGGTCTTTTTGCCTGCCGGCAGGCCCAAGTCTTCGAACAGCGCCTTGCCGAGTTGTTTAGGAGAGTTGAGGTTAAATTCATACCCCACCTCCTGCCAGATCTCCGCTTGCAAGGCGGCAATGCGAGCGGTCAGCTCTCGGCCGAAGGCGGCGATGCCGTCCTTATCCACCGCACAGCCGATATTCTCCATCGACGCGAGCACCTCGGCGAGCGGTTGTTCGATCTCGGTGAGCAACGCCGTCATGCCCTGTGCCTCCACCTGCGCAACGAGAGTATCCGCAAGCACCGAAAAGCCGCAAAGCGGCTCGTCAGCGCAAGCGGCTACACCATACTCCTGCATAAGACGCGGCAGAGAATAATCGGAGGACAAGGGGTTGAGAAGATAGGCGGCGAGCGCCGTATCCAGCGCAAAGCCACGCGGCTCGATCCCCTGCGCGAGCAACGCCGCAAGCACGGGCTTGCTGTCGTGGGTGCGCTTGACGACCGCGTCGTCGCCCAGCAGGGCAACGAGCTCCTCAAACTCGGGTGCCATGCGGTCAATGCGCGCGCGTTTCCCATCCACTGCGAGTGCCAGCGCCGCGATCTCATCGCCGTCCACTTGCGCGAGAAAGTCCATTTTCCCCGTGCGGCGCGCGATGGCCAACGCCGTGGCGGCCGCTTCGTTGCCCTCGACGGGTAACGCTTCGATCGGCCGTGCCGTTTCGGCGCACGGCGTGATCGGCTCGTCGGATAAGCCGAGCTTCTCCATCCATTTGAACAGTTCGAGCTCGCGCAACAGGCGCGCAAGCTCCCTCGTCTGCATCGGTTGCACGGCATAATGCTCCTTGACCGTGTCGATCGGTGCCGTGCGGCAGATGGTGCCGAGCGTGCGGCTCATAAATGCGCTGTCCTTGCCGGCGGCGAGCTTCTGCCGCAGGCTGTCGCGGATATCCAGCGTATCCAGAGTGTCGTAGATAGAGTCCAGCGAAGAAAACCGTTGCATCAGATCCAGCGCGGTCTTTTCGCCCACGCCCGGTACGCCGGGAATGTTGTCACTGGAGTCGCCCTGCAACGCTTTGAGATCAATGAGCTGCGTCGGCGTCAAGCCGTATTTTTCCTTAATAGCAGTCGGGTCGTATACCACCGTTTCAGGATGCCCCATCTTGGTGGTGGCAAGCAACACCGTCACCCGCTCGCCCACGAGCTGTAAGGAATCGCGGTCGCCCGTGGCGACGAAGCAGGTGTCCCCTGCCTCGGATGCCGCCTGTGACAGCGTACCGAGAATATCGTCTGCCTCATAGCCCGCCTGCTCGACGAGAGTCAGGCCCATGGCGCGCAAAATGTCTTTGAGCGGTGCCATCTGCTCGCGCAGCTCGTCCGGCATGCCTTTGCGCCCTGCCTTGTAGGCGTCGTACATCTCGTGGCGGAAGGTCGGCGCGTGCACGTCGAACGCCACGGCGATATATTCCGCCTCGGTCATCTCGCGCAAGCGCGCCAGAATATTCAAAAATCCAACGATCGCGTTGGTATAGCGTCCGTCCTTGGTGGTCAACGCCTTGACGCCGTAGAATGCGCGGTTGACGATGCTGTTGCCGTCGATCGCCAAAAGCTTTGCCATACTCGCACCACCCTTTCGTTTTATATAATAGTATTGTACTGTATCTGCGCAAAAAAATCCAGTGTTTTACAAAATAATTTCCACGCGTTCCCACCAATAGCAACCGCGACGGCGGATACAATAAGACCACCAAACGAAAGAAGGGACTATTATGGGGGAACGTGAAATTCACCTGCTCAATATGATCTATCGCAACGCGGAGATGGGACGTGACGGATTGTATTACGTCCTACGTAAGACCGACGACACCACCTTTCGTAAACTGATCGCCACACAGTTGATGGAATATCAGACGATCATTGATGAAGCGGAGGATAAGATGCGCGAAGCAGGCTGTGCGCCGCAGGGCAGCAGCACGACCGAAAAAATGATGCTGCGCATGGCGGCGTGCAAGCAGGTGTCGCAGGATAACTCGCCTGCCGCGCTCGCGGATATGCTCATTCAGGGCAGCAGCATGGGTGTCACCAAAATCGCGCGACAGATCACCCATTATACCTCGCACGACGCGACCTGTCTCGATCTCGCCAAGCGTCTGCAAGCCACCGAGGAAAATAACATTCATCAATTAAAACAGTATTTATGAAAAAAGGTCTCTCGCTCACACGAGAGACCTTTTGTATTAAACCAGTTTTGACCAGTATTCCGCATGAAAGTCGGTCAGTGCCACGCGCGTCGTGCCATCGGGAATGGTAAAGGTACATACCTTGTTGGATTTTGCCGCAATGTAGCCGAACTCGATCTTCCCTACCTCCAGCACGAGGTTGTTCTTGTTATAACAGGTGTATTCAAAATACGAATCGCCGTCGTTGGACTCCCATTTCGAGGAGATGTTCTTGATCTCCATGGTCACCACGTTGACCGTCAGCGACACCTGCCCGATCTGGATGCGGTTGTCGGGTGTATATCCCTCCGCCGGCAGACTGATCTCGGAGACGACATCCTGCTGGGTGGGCTTGGTGGTGCTGGTCGTCACCGCCGAGGTCGAGGTTTGGGTCATGGTTGTCGTAGTCGTCGTGGTCGTGGTGGTCACCGTCTGCTCCGGCACCACCGAGGTGTGGGTCGTGCCCTGCGCATCGGTAGACACCGTGATATGCGGCGGCACAACGACCTCGGTCTGCACCGTACCGTCCTGTTCGGTGACGGTGCTGCCCTGCGGATCCGTCACCGGACGCGTCGACGTCGGCAGCGTAGCCACATGGGTGGTCACGGGCGAACCGTCGGGGTTAGTCACCACCGTGCCCTGCGGATCCGTCACCACCAACGCGCCCGTCGTGGTTGTGGTCGTGGTTGTGGTAGCATCCGGCAGTGTGGTCGTAGTCGATGAAGGAGTCGACAAGACCGGCTCATCCGCCGTATTATTGCAAGCGCATAAACAAAGACCGAGCAGAATGCATAAGAAGATCGATCCAACGCGTTTCATAGCAGCACTCCTTAAAGGTGATTCGGACGAACTATTATTTATATATTACACAATATTAATTCGCTCGTCAAGAAAAATTCTGTGTCGCCCAAATCACACGATGAAAAAGCGGTCACAACTCGAAGTCGTGACCGCTTTACAATAGCCGATATTTTTATTTAACCGTGATCTTCATCACGTGACCCTTTTCCTGGTATGCAGCGCGAGTGATGTACTCCGGGATCACCGTGTCCTTGCCGTCGGGCGTCTTCGCAAGCAGCTCAACATAATAATCGTCGTGCTCGTGACCGCAGAAGGTCGCCTTGATGACGTCGGCGTTGTTGCGGATGACCTCATACATACGCTTGTTGACGTCGTTGTCCAGCATTTCGGTCTTGGAGACCGGTAACGGACGGGTGGTCTTACCGGTGATGGATTTGACCGTGCCCTTTGCAGCGCCGTTCGGCAGCGGAATGTGATAGAACAGCAGCATCACATAGCCGTTTTTGCGCGCCGTCGCAATGTCACTCTTCAATTTTTCGATCTGCTCATCAGTGAATGTGTAAATACCGTTGTTGAGCTGCACGATCATGGCCTTGTTTTTGATGACCTTGGAGGTGTAGTTGATATCGTGCTTCCAGTTGTCCTCCAGGATCTGCAAGCGCGATTCCAGCGTGGTGGGATCCGGATGGTAGTACGGAATACCGGACCAGCTGCGCGTATGCTCATGGTTGCCGATAACCACCCACGCGTTGGGGTCGGTCTTCCAGATGACCTCTTTGACCAAGTCGATGGCGCCGTAGGACAGATAGCTGATCGCGTCACCCGTCATGATGAACTGGTCGTATTTAGCAACGTCCTTACCGTATTGCAGGATGCGGCGCATGTTCGGCGCGCTCGTGCCGTCACGGTTCTGACCAAGACCGTTATAGGTCGCCATGACCAAGTCGTTGTTCTCCTCGCGGTCTTTGTCGTTGATGGCGTTGAAGTGAATATCGGTCGCCTGTAAGATGACCGCAGGCTCACCGCCTTTGCCGGAATCGAACACCGCCTCACGCACCCACAAACCGCTTGCCATATCCTGATAGATCCAGGTGCGCAGGTCGTTTTTGTTTCCGTAGAGGGTGATCTTGCTCTCATCAGCCGGCTTGGTGGTGGCGGTCGTAGAGGACGTCGTTCTCACCGTATGCGGATTACGCGTGGTGGTCTCCTTGTCGCCGCTTTGCGAGCTGCCCGTCGTGGTGGTGCCGGTCGTAGAACCGTTCGAGGTCGGCTCATCCGACGCATCCGGCTCGACGGACGCATCCGGTTCGACGGACGCGTCGGGCTCGACGGACACGTCCGGCTCGGAGTTCTCGGGCAGTTCGCTCTCAGACGAAACCGGAGCCGACGAATCGACGCCGCTATTGTCGCCGCAAGCACACAAGCTGACAACCAGCATCAAGCATAACAACAAACTCAAAATACGCTTCATGTTAACACTCCTTACAGTATACTTTCATATCAATTTTACACGAAGCCACTGCACTTGTCAATAAAAAAGCACCCGAAAGTGCGCAACTTCCGGGTGCTTTTTCAGTGCAACTGTTATCAACGCTGAACACGGCCGGAGCCGTCACCGCCGGCGAGCTTTTCTACCTCGGAGACGGACACGCGGTTGTAGTCGCCCTCGACGCTGTGCTTGAGCGCCGACGCCGCGACCGCGAACTCGATGGCCGCCTGGGTGTCCTTGCCGGACAGCAGGGCATAGATCAGGCCGCCGCCAAAGCTGTCACCGCCGCCGACGCGATCGACGATATGCAGATGATAACTTTTGGAGAAGCAATAGTTCTCGCCGTCGTACAGCATACCGGCCCAATCGTTGTCACTCGCGGAAATAGAGGTACGCAGCGTGATCGCGACCTTCTCGAAGCCGAACTTGTCCATCAGCTGCTTAGCCACCGACTTGTAGCCCTCGTGGTTGAGCTTGCCGCCGTAAATATCGGTATTCTCCGCCTCGATGCCGAACACGTCCTTGGCGTCCTCCTCGTTGGAGATGCACACGTCGACGTATTGGCACAATTCGGTCATCGCCGCGCGCGCCTGGTCGCGCGTCCACAGCTTGCCACGGTAGTTGAGGTCGCAGGAGATCTTGACGCCCTTGGCTTTTGCGACCTTACACGCCTGCTTACAGATCTCCACCATATCACCGCCGAGCGCCGGGGTGATACCGGTAAAGTGGAACCAATCCGCACCCTCAAAGATGCTGTCCCAGTCGAAGTCCTCTGCCTTCGCCTGCTGGATGGCGGAATAGGCGCGATCATAGATGCACACCGAGCCGCGCTGAGAAGCGCCCTTCTCCAAATAATAAATGCCGACGCGCTCGCCGCCGCGCACGATCTTCGAGGTGTCCACGCCGAACGCGCGCAGAGAATCCACCGCCGCCTGACCGATCGCGTGCTTAGGAAGCTTGGTGACGTAGCAGCTGTCCATGCCGTAGTTGGCAAGCGACACCGCAACGTTGGCCTCACCGCCGCCGAAAGTAGCCTGCATCTGGTCATTCTGGAAGAAACGATAATAGCCGTTGGGCGCCAAACGGAGCATCAACTCACCGAACGTTACGATCTTTGCCATGATTATTTCCCCTCTCTCGCTTTACGAATGTTTTCCATAAACAGGGCGGCGTTGGCTTTGACGTCCCCCTTCATCAAACTGCTGCCTGCGCCGACTGCAACAGCGCCGGCCTTGATCCACTCGCCCGCGTTCTCGGCGCTGACGCCGCCGGTGGGCATGATCTGCACGTACGGCAGAGGACCGCGAATGTCCTTGATGAACGCCGGACCGAACAGATCGCCGGGGAACAGTTTAAGCACGTCCACGCCGGCCTCCATCGCAGCGACAGCCTCCGTAATGGTGAGGATACCTGCCATGCTCGCCTTGCGATAGCGGTTGCATACCTTGGTGACCTCGGGGTTGAAATGGGGGGACACGATAAACTCCGCGCCCGACAAAATGGCGATGCGCGCCGTTTCGCTGTCCAGCACCGTGCCGGCACCCAGAACGATCTGATCGCCGTATTTACGGGAAATGTCCTCAATAACGCGATGCGCGTACGGCACCGTAAAGGTCAGCTCGATGGCACGGATGCCGCCCTCAATGCACTTCTCCACGATCTCCATCGCCTTTTCGGAGGTCTCGCCGCGCACGACCGCGACCATACCGTCCTGTTTGATCATTTGCAAAACGTCTTCTTTCGTTCGCATGATTGCCACTCCTATCCTACTTTTTTGGTGGTGCTTACACAAATGTAAGCACTTACAAACCATTACACATACATTGTACACCACAGACGGAATTTTTTCAAGGCGTTTTCCGCTTTTTTTTGAAAAAATTTCAAAATCATCTTGCGTTTTTGCAAGCGAGGATATATACTACTTTTGTAAGTGCTTACAGAGAGGAGCGCATCTATGAATATTTACGATATTGCGGAGAAGAGCGGCGTGTCTATCGCGACCGTGTCCCGCGTGCTCAACGACAGCCCCAACGTGCGTGCCGCCACGCGCGAGCGCGTGTTGGAGGTCATTCGGGCGGAAGGCTATACTCCTAACGCTTTCGCACGCGGTCTGGGACTCGGCTCGATGCGTATGGTCGGTATCCTGTGCACCAGCGTGCGCGATCCGTTCTACGCGCAGGCGGTCGGGCATGTGGAGGAGCATTTCCGCCGCAACGGGCTCAACGCCATTCTGCGTTGTACCGGCCCGACGACGGAGGAAAAGAAACAGGCTCTTGAATATATGACGCAAAAGAACGTTGACGCGATCGTGCTTATCGGCTCGATCTTCTGTGAGGACGAGGACAACTCGCACATCGCCGCCGCGGCACAGCAAGTGCCGATCATTATCATCAACGGTCATATTGACCTGCCCGGCGTCTATTGCGTCACGAGCGATGAGCGCAAGGCGGTGTGCGATCTGGTGGAGGCGCTGTTCCGCCGCCACAAAAAGCGCATCCTGTTCCTGCACGACATTATGACATATAGCTGTCAGCAAAAGATCGCCGGCTACCGTGACGGCTGCGCGCTGTTCGACGAACCGGTCGACGACGCACTCATCGTACCGGTCGAGCGCAATCTCGACGCGGTCAACGACTGCATCAAGCGCCTGCTCGTGCAAGGTGTATCCTTTGACGCGGTCGTCGGCGCAGAGGATATCCTCGCACTCGGTGCGCAAAAGTCCCTGCACCGCATCGGTCTGAACATGCCCATCATCGGCTTTAATAACTCGACGCTGGCGCGTTGCGCGACGCCGGAGTTGACCAGCATCGATAACGGTCTTGAGCAGATGTGTACCATCGCGCTGGGCGTGCTGGACACGCTGTTGGAGAAAAAAGAAGCCTCGCGGCACACCGTCGTGCCCGCCAAACTCGTGGAACGCGACAGCTTCCGCGCCAACTGACAAGAACAGGAGTGTATGACAATGGAAAAATTCATGGATAAAGACTTTCTGCTGGAAACCAAGACCGCGCGCATCCTCTATCACGACTACGCCTCGAAGATGCCGATCATCGACTACCACTGCCACATTAACCCCCAAGAGATTGCCGAGGATCGCAGGTTCGAAAACATCACGCAGGTGTGGCTTGGCGGCGACCACTACAAATGGCGCATGATCCGCTCCAACGGCACCCCTGAAAACGAGATCACCGGCGACGCCGACGACCGTGTAAAGTTCCAACGCTTTGCAGAGGCGTTGCCCCGTGCCATCGGCAATCCGATGTACCATTGGACGCATTTGGAACTGCAACGCTACTTCGGCTACAAGGGCGTGCTGTCCGGCGACACCGCCGAAGAGGTGTGGAACCTGTGTAACGAGAAGCTCAAAGAGGACGGCATGTCTGCGCGCGGTCTGATCCGTCAGTCGGGTGTCAAGGTCATCGGCACTACCGATGACCCTGCCGACAGTCTCGAATACCATGCCGCCATTGCCGCCGAGGGCATCGACGATTTCAGGGTCGTTCCCTCCTACCGCCCCGACAAAGCGGTGGCGATCTATAAGCCCGGCTTCGTCGAATACATCGCCAAGCTCGGCGCCGCCAACGGCGTTGAGATTCGCACCGTTGCAGACGTCAAGAAAGCGCTCGGCATCGCGATGGATCGCTTCGCGGCGCTCGGCTGTAAAGCGGCCGATCACGGCATGGATTATGTCATGTATCGCGTCGCGGATGACAAGCAGGTCGAAAAGGTTTTTAAAAGAGCGATGGCAGGCAAAGCGATCACCATGGAGGAAGCGGAGCAGTACGCGACCGCCGTCACGCTGTTCTGCGGCCGCGAATACGCGCGCCGCGGCTGGGTGATGCAGATCCACTACTGCGTCCAGCGCAACACCAGTTCTCGCCGCTTCGCGGCGATCGGCCCCGATGCCGGCTGCGACTGCATCTCGACGCGCGAATGCAGTGAGGCGCTGACCGCCCTTCTCAACGCAATGGACAAGGACGATCTGCTGCCCAAAACGGTGCTCTACTCCCTCAACCCTGCCGACAACGCCCTGCTCGGCTCGGTCATCGGGTGTTTTCAGGACGCCGGTGCCGCCGGCAAGATCCAGCACGGCTCGGCGTGGTGGTTCAACGACAACAAGACCGGTATGCAGCAGCAGTTGACCGATCTTGCCAACCTGTCGCTGTTGGGCAATTTTATCGGCATGCTCACCGACTCGCGCAGCTTCCTCTCCTACACCCGTCACGAGTATTTCCGCCGCATTCTGTGCAACCTCATCGGCGGTTGGGTGGAGAACGGCGAGTATCCTGCCGACATGGATACGCTCGGCAAGATGGTGCAGGACATCTCCTACAACAACGCCAAAGCATATTTCGGCTTCTAAAAAGTAAACCCCTGACGGCTTCGTCGGGGGTTTATTTAAACATTTTTTGAATTTTACCGTTGATTCTTGACTTGCCTATTGCTTGGTACTATAATATTAGACTGTTATAACACTTTTGGGAAGGAAGCGAAACGACGTGTACAAACGCTTGTTTCAATGTATACGGGAATATAAGCGCCCGTCGATCGCCACGCTGCTGCTGATGGTCGGCGAGGCGGTCATCGAGTGCCTCATCCCGTTCATCACCGCGAATCTGGTCAACCAGATCCGAGAGGGCACCGATCTTGCCACCATCCTGCAAACGGGTGCCCTGCTCATTGCCATGGCGCTTGTTTCGCTCTGCTGCGGCGGTTTGGGCGGCGCTACCTGCGCGCGCGCCTCGGCCGGCTTTGCGAAGAACCTGCGCCACGATCTGTTCCACAAGGTGCAGACCTATTCGTTTGAGAACATCGACAAGTTCTCCTCCTCGTCGCTGGTGACGCGTATCACCACCGACGTGACCAACGTGCAGATGGCGTATATGATGCTCATCCGCATCGCGGTGCGCGCGCCGCTGATGCTGATCTTCTCCATCATCATGGCGTATATCATGGGCGGCGCGCTCGCGACCTCGTTTGTGGTCATCATCCCCGTGCTTGCCGGCGGCCTGATCCTGGTCGCGCGCAAGGCGATGCCTGCCTTCCGCCGCGTGTTCAAGAAATACGACACCCTCAACGAATCCATTGAGGAAAACGTGCGCGGCATGCGCGTGGTCAAGGGTTTCTCGCGCGAAGAACAAGAGAAACAGAAATTTGCCACCGCGTCGGAGAATATTAAAAACGACTTCACCTACGCCGAACGCATCGTCGCGCTCAATTCACCGCTGATGCAACTGTGCGCGAATTTTAACATGGTCTTCGTGCTGCTTGTCGGCTCGCGCCTCATCGTCGAAAACGGTGGCGCGCTCATCGACGTCGGCGAGATCTCCGCGATGCTCACCTACGGCATGCAGATCCTCATCCAGCTGATGATGCTGTCGATGATCTACGTCATGCTCACCATCTCCCACGAATCCATCAAACGCGTGTGCGAGGTGCTGGAGGAAAAGCCGCGGCTGGTCAGTCCCCAAAACCCTGTCACCGAAGTGAAAAACGGCGCCGTTGACTTCGAGAACGTGCGTTTCAAATACGCCGCCACTGCCAAGAAGTTTGCGCTGGATAACATCGACCTGCATATCGCCTCGGGCATGACCGTCGGCATCCTCGGCGGCACGGGCTCGAGCAAATCGACCCTCGTACAGCTGATTCCCCGTCTGTACGACACCACCGAGGGTGTGGTGCGCGTGAGCGGTGTCGACGTGCGCAACTATGACCTCGACACTCTGCGCGGCGCGGTCGCGATGGTGTTACAGAAGAACACCCTTTTCTCCGGCACCATCAAGGAGAATCTGCGCTGGGGCAACGAGAACGCCACCGACGAAGAACTCGTCGAGGCGTGCCGCCTGGCGCAGGCAGACGAATTCGTGCGCTCCTTCCCCGACGGCTACGACACCTATATCGAGCAAGGCGGCTCCAACGTGTCGGGTGGACAAAAGCAGCGCCTGTGCATCGCGCGCGCCCTGCTCAAAAAGCCGAAGATCCTCATCCTCGACGACTCCACGAGCGCCGTCGATACCAAGACCGACGCACTCATTCGCGCCGGTTTCCGTGAATATATTCCCGAAACAACCAAGATCATCATCGCACAACGCGTCGCCTCGGTACAGGATGCCGACCTCATTCTCGTGATGGATAACGGCACCGTCGTCGCGGCAGGCAGCCACGACGAGCTGCTTAAAACCAGCGACATTTACCGCGAAGTGTATGAGCAACAGACGAACGGAGGTGAGGCGGATGAATAAGAAGCCCTCCCGTCCCCCGATGGACTTTTCCGTGCTGTGGCGCGTGATCAAGATGCTGTACGGCTTCTATCCGCGTCTGTTGCCGCTGGTCGGCGTGTGCATCATCGCCGCCGCGACGGTCGCCGCCATGCCCGCGATCTTTACCCAAAAAGTGCTCGCAGTGCTCACCGAATGCCTCGACAACGGTATTCTCTCCTGGGAAGTCGCCGCCGAGCGCATTTTGCCGCTGGTGTTGGTGCTGATCGGTCTGTATGCGATGTCCATCATTCTCTCACTGACCCAGACACAGCTCACGGCGATCATCACGCAGGGCTTCCTGAGCAAGATGCGCTGCCGTATGTTCGAGGGAATGCAAAATCTCCCGATCCGCTATTTCGACACCCACAAGCACGGCGATATTATGAGCCACTATACCAACGACATCGACACGCTACGTCAACTGGTGTCCCAGTCGCTGCCGCAGCTGTTGCAGTCTACGGTGATCGTGGTGGCGGTGCTGTGCATCATGCTGTATTACAGCGCACTGATGACCCTGGTGATCCTGCTCGGCGTCATCGCCATGATCTTCGTCTCCAAGAAGATCGGCGGCGGCTCCGCCAAATATTTTATCCGTCAACAGCAGTCGATGGGCAAATCCGAGGGCTTCGTGCAGGAAATGATGAACGGTCAGAAGGTCATCAAGGTGTTCTCCCACGAGGATGCGGTCAAAGCAGACTTTGACACCATCAACGAAGAGCTGTGCGAGGACAGCCGCCGCGCGCACACCTACGCCAACTGCCTCGGCCCGATCATCATGAACATCGGCAACGTCCTGTACGTCATCTGTGCAATGGCCGGCGGTCTGTTCCTCATCACGGGGATGCCGAATATCAGTATTTCGATGCTTCCCTTTACCATTGACATTGTCGTACCGTTTCTCAACATGACTAAGCAGTTCACGGGTAACGTCAACACCCTGTCCCAGCAGATCAACTCCATCGCCATGGCGCTCGCCGGCGCCAAGCGTATCTTTGCGCTCATGGACGAGACGCCCGAGGTGGACGACGGCTACGTAACGTTGGTCAACGCCAAGCGCCTGCCCGACGGCTCGGTCACCGAGACCGAACAGCGCACAGGGTTGTGGGCGTGGAAACACCCCCACGGCGACGGCACGCTGACCTACACACCTCTCGCCGGCGACGTGCAATTGACCGGCGTGGACTTCGCCTACGAGGAAGGCAAGCCCGTTCTGCACGACGTTTCCGTGTATGCCGAGCCGGGTCAGAAGGTCGCATTCGTCGGCGCGACGGGTGCCGGCAAGACCACCATCACCAACCTTATTAACCGCTTTTACGACATCGCGGACGGCAAAGTGCGGTACGACGGCATCAACATTAACAAGATCAAGAAATCCGATCTGCGCCGCTCACTCGGCATCGTGTTGCAGGACACCAACCTCTTTACCGGCAGCGTGATGGATAACATCCGCTACGGCAAGCTCGACGCGAGCGACGAGGAATGTATCGAGGCGGCAAAGCTCGTCGGCGCAGACGATTTCATCTCCCGTCTGCCGCAAGGGTACGACACACACCTCGCCAACAACGGCGCTAACCTCTCGCAAGGACAGCGCCAGATGATCGCCATCGCGCGTGCGGCGGTCGCCGATCCGCCGGTGATGATCCTCGATGAAGCGACCTCGTCCATCGACACGCGCACCGAGGCGATCGTCCAGCGCGGCATGGATAAACTCATGGAGGGACGCACAGTGTTCGTCATCGCGCACCGCCTGTCCACCGTTAAGAACTCCGACGTTATCATGGTGCTGGATCACGGGCGCATCATTGAGCGCGGCAACCACGATAAACTCATCGCGGAAAAAGGCGTGTACTATCAACTGTACACCGGCGCATTCGAACTGGAATAAGAAGAAAACCTCGGCATGTTGTTGCCGAGGTTTTTTCTTGCATTTTCCTCAAAAACCTCGTTTTTTCGCGCTCAAACAACCGATCTGAAAAAGAAAATACGCAAAACGCGAAAAAAACACTTGATTTTTGCATGCGGATAGAGTATACTATTAAAGCACTCAAGAGAGCGCACACATATCGCGGGGTAGAGCAGGGGTAGCTCGTCGGGCTCATAACCCGGAGGTCGTAGGTTCGAATCCTATCCCCGCAACCAAAATGAAAAGAGACACCCAGTCGGGTGCCTCTTTTCATTTTGGTTATGAGTGAGTTTGTGCTACACCTTAGGGTTATGAGCACGACGAGCGGAGCTCGTTGGGCAAAGTCTGCGACCGCCGCCAGTGGCGGATGAAGGGAGCAGGGGTCGGCGGAGGGCGGCGAACAGCGGCAGCCGCAGGCGAATGTCGAGCACCGTAAGAGGGCAAGCAAACGCGCAACGTTTGTGAGAAAAGCCCGAAGGTCGTTGATTTAAATCCTCCCCCGTAACCAAAACGACAAATTATTATACCGAGTTGAAACACCGGTCGTCGTATGCCATGAATGCAAAAGCAAAAGACGCTGCCTATTTCTACTCGGCGTTGCGATATGCTTTGCCGTGGCAGAGGTGTTGGTGCTACTGGAGGAAAGCACCCCCGACGGGTTGCTTGGCGCATCTATCATCGCCTTGTTTATGGGCACGATCATCAACAGCTTTTTCACTCGTCTTGGATACCCGAGGACGATTTCGACATCATTCTGCTGTCCAACAGCGGCTTCGGCAACGCAGGGGCGATATTGCCGAGATGGTATATTCCGCGTTTCACGCCACCGACGGCGACGAAAGCCAGCGGGTTGAGATGGATAAGGGATACATATAAAACAAGCGTGCGCAGGACATCCGACGGGTGCCCTGCGTTATTCATTTATATTGACAAAACGCCCTTCGTGCGCTATTATTTTAAATGGTTTTTATGATTGGGAGTGATTGTTTATGGATCACGTGACCGGTTGGGATTTTACGCTGGCGAACTACGACGCCGTATGGGCGTTTTTGGTGCAGCTCGGGCTTTTGCTGCTGTTTCTGGTGGCGGGGAACATCCTGCGCCGCACCATTCCGCTGTTTCGCAAATGCCTGATCCCCTCCGCGCTGCTGGGTGGTGCGCTGCTGCTCATCGTGGATATTATTTGCAAGCAGCTCGGGGTGATATTAGTAGACAACCGCCTGATGCAGGTGATCACCTATCACTGCCTCGCCATCGGCTTTGCCGCCATGTCC
>JAFQFY010000057.1 GCA_017398485.1 Clostridia bacterium | reverse complement strand
CCCCACGACTCTATTTTGCTGAAAATGAAAAAATCCGCCAAAGCGGATTTTTTAACACGCAAAGGGGGCATATTTTTGTTCGATCGGCGTCAGTACCAACTGACCGGCGGACAATTCCGTCAGCGCCGCTTGCACGATGTCGACCTCTTCCTCCGGCATGGTTGCGGTCAGTGTGACCGCCTCGCCAAATTCCGTTTCGCCCATCTGGGCGTGGGCCGACAGCAACGCCTGCACACCGCCGTAGCGGCTGTAATCGCAGGTGACACTCACCACCGTACACGGCCGCATCATCACCGGCTTGGCCGCCTGCACGCCAATAGACGCGCCGTGCGAGTACGCCCGCACCAGTCCGCCGGCGCCGAGCAACGTACCGCCGAAGTACCGCGTAACCACCACCACGCAATCGGAGATGCCGGCCTTTTGTAGCACGTCCAGCACCGGCACGCCGGCGGTGCCCTGCGGCTCGCCGTCGTCCGAGCAACGCACCGTGCCGGAGCGCAACACGTACGCCCACACGTTGTGGCTGGCGTCCCAGTATTTCTTCTTACGCGCGGCAATGAGCGCCTGCGCTTCTTCCTCGGTCGTTACCGGGCACGCGTACCCGATAAACCGCGATTTCTTTTCGATAAATTCATCGGTCGCTTCGACCGATACCGTTTTATACGCCGCCATCGCGCACGCCTCCTCTCCGAGAAAAAGAAAAGCGACAGTTTGAAACTGTCGCTTCTTTTTTGATTACAGACCGAACTTCTTCTTGAAGCGATCCACACGGCCACCGGTATCAACCAGCTTCTGACGGCCGGTGAAGAACGGGTGACATTTCGAGCAAATTTCCACGCGGATGTTTTCCTGCGTCGATGCGGTTTCCCACACCTGACCGCAAGCACACGTAATCGTGGTCTGCTTGTAATCGGGATGAATATCTTTTCTCATGGCGAACGTCACCTCATTTCCAAGCGCGGTTGTGGGAGTCGATCCCGTCGCTCCTCTGGCCGCGTCTTATTTTATGCACAGCAGATTATAGCATATCTATTCGAAAAATGCAAGCATTTTTTGAATTTTTTTACGCCATAAACGCTTCGTACTCTTTCAGCACCTCGTCCGTAGGACCGAATTTCATCAGATTGCCCTCGTGCAGCCACAGGATCTGACTGCACAATTCCCGCAGAGAATCCAGGCTGTGCGACACGATCAGCACCGTCCGATCGCGGTCGGCGATCAGTTCCTTGATCTTGGCAAAGCTCTTTTTCTTGAAGTTCGCGTCGCCGACGCTCAGCACCTCGTCAATGAGCAGAATCTCCGGCTCCAGCACCGTGGTGATGGCAAACGCCAGCTTGGAGTACATGCCGCTGGAATAGGTCTTGACCGGCATATCGATAAACTTGCCAAGCCCCGCAAACGCGATGATATCGTCCATCTTTGCGCGGATCTCCGCCTCCGAAAATCCCAACAGCATACCCGAAATGAGAATGTTCTCGCGCCCCGACATCATCCGCTGGAAGCCCACGCCGAGCGACATCAGCCCCACCGAATCGGACGCCAGCTCGATGCTGCCCTCGTCCGGCGAAAAGATGCCGGCGATGGCGCTGAGCATGGTGGATTTCCCGCTGCCGTTTTTGCCTACGATACCCACCACGTCGCCGCGTTTGATCGAAAACGACACGCCGTGAAGCGCCTCGAACTTATCCACACGGGATTTGTTGAACTTAAAAAAGTTCTGCTTGAACGAGGCCGCTTTCATACTCTTATATCGAATTTTCAGATCTTTTACTACGATCGCATTTTCCATCAGATCACCTTAATATACGTGTTTTCGTTTTTGTAGACCAAGTGGATGCCCAGCGCGCACAACGCCAGCGTCAGCACCGTCCACACCAGCATCCACACCGGCTCGTAGATGGTTTGATACAACAGGCACTGCCGTGCCGAGATCATCAAAAACGAGATGGGATTGAGCTTGGTGAGCACCGTTTCCAGCCACGGATAACCGGCATAAAAGCCGAGCGTGGTGACGTCGTAGAACACGCCACACATATAGAACAACAGCCGCAGCACCACCTGCAAGACGTTGCGCAGATCCTCCACGTACACGCCGCAGTTCATCACGATCATCGACAGCGCAAACACCATCAGGAAGAACAGCACCAGCACCGGCACGATCCACAGTGCCTCCCAGCCGACAACCAGCCGCCCCGCCGGATCGATGGGGAAGATCGCCCAGACGACCATCATCACCGCCACCAGACCGAGCGAGATCAGCATCTTGAAGCCGTAGATCCACATCGTCTGAAGCACCAGCAAAAACTTCGGCATCCGCACCCGCTTGAGCAGCGAGGAATACTCCTTGACGATGCGCGCGCACCGCATCACCGTCTTGTTAAACATATCCCACATGGTCAGACCGACGAACACGAAAATGGGGGCAAAATCGATGTTTTTCTTAAACAGCGCCACCATGATGAACATATAGATGAGCATCATAAACAGCGGGTCCAAGATCCACCACAGCCAGTTCAGATACGAGCCGGCGACCTCGGATTTGAGATCCGCATTGGAGGCAAACGCCAGATAGCGGCCGTATTTTTTTAAGTCTTTTGAAAATCGACGCAGCATATACCCGATTCCTTTACTATTTTATACCTTATAATTTTATCACTCTGTTAGACGATTGTCAATTGAATATTGCTTGTGAAACGGTTACAGATATGTTATCATATAATCCGGAGGTGGCACTTATGAGCAAGCCCGATAAAACCAACGTGATGCGGATCCTCGATCAAAAGAAGATCCCCTACACGCCTCATTATTATGACCCGCAGATCACCGAGGGTATACACGTCGCGGCGGCACTCGGCGAAAATCCCGACCGCGTGTTCAAAACGCTGGTGACCGAAGCGGCCGGACGTCGGTATTTCGTGTTCGTCATTCCGGTGGCAGCTACGCTGGATCTCAAAAAAGCGGCGGCCGCCGTCGGCGTCAAGGCGCTGGCGATGCTCAAGCAAAAGGAACTGCTGCCGCTGACCGGCTACATCCACGGCGGCTGCTCGCCAGTTGGGATGAAAAAGGCGTTCCCCACGGTGTTCCACACCACCGCCACCGACACGGTGTTTGTCAGCGCCGGCCGTGTCGGCGCACAGATCGAGGTGGACGCCGCCGCGCTTGCCGCTCTGGTGCGCGCCACCCGCACCAACCTCATCGTGGAGTAAAAACGCCCCTACGAATATTCGTGCAACAACAAAACGCGCCGCTTCGATGAAGCGGCGCGCGATTTTTTCTTTTTTCAACAGACCGGTTCTCCGTCTTTCTGCCGGAGTGCGTTTCCGATCTGCACCGGTCATCTTCGCAGACGGGCTTTTTGGCCCGTGACGACCGGATTGTTATTTAGTTTTACGCTTTCAGAATGTGTCCTCTGCTACGGGTTGCCCCGCCGAATTACCACATCGGACTGCCTCCTCTCGGTTATTCCTTGACAAGACCTCTTATGGGGCACCATACAATCATCTTCATAACGCATCATCCTTTCTTTTCGAGTCAGGGTGAATGGCCTGTGATGTCGCTTGGATTCATTCCTTCGCGCTTTATGAGAATCGGCATTTCAGCCGTCTTTTATTTTATTGTTCGCAGGGCCTCTGCATACTTAACCCATTGGACCGTCTCCTTGAATGTTATTCTTTGACAAGACCTCTGAGGGGCCTTTGTACAATCATCTTCATAACGCATCATCCTTTCTTTTCATTAAACGGTGCGTTTTTTCAAAGGTGATTAGTACACGGGACTCATTCCTTTCTGTCTTATTCTTGTCAGCTTCTATTTTCTCTCTTCTTCTCTGTGGCTTTATTATAACACACGATTTATCACTTGTCAATAGAATTTTTCAACATTTTTATAAAATTTTAGTAACTTTCACTATTAAGGCGCAAAAATAGTTTGCGCGCGCTCTTGACGATGCCGCGCAAAGCGGGTAGAATAGAGTTACAACCACTCTTTCTTATATAAGGAGATAAAGAATATGGAACTGGAACAATACGGACCAGACATCATCTCGGTCACCGACGAGGAAGGCAACGAGCACGAATTTGAGTGCCTCGACCGCATCGAGACCGAGGACGGCAACCGCTACGTGGCGCTCATCCCCTGCTACAACGATCCGTCCGAGCTGCTCGAGGACGACGGCGAGCTGATCGTTTTACGCGTTCAGGAGGAGGACGGCGAGTCCTTCCTGGTGCCGATCGAGGACGAAGCGGAGTACGAGGAGATCGCCGAGATCTTCGAGGATCGCCTCAGCGAGTATTACGAGATCGAAGAAGACGAGGAATAAGTCTATGAGCAAGCATCAAAACGAGCCGGAGTCGGTGATCCTCACCGACGAGACCGGTACCGAGCGCGAATGCATCTGCATCGATCGTCTGACGGTGGATGGGCAGATCTTCGTGGCGCTCATCGACGCCGAGTGTGAAGCCGGCGAGTATTTTATGATGCGCATCGAGTCGGAGGGCGACGACGGCACCACTCTGCAGCCGATCGACACCGACGAGGAGTATGAGCGCATCGGTTTGCTGTTCAACGAGCATTTGATGCAGTTGTACGGCGAAGGCATCGAATAATCGTTTCCTGCCCGGTTCGCGGACTACGCCGTATATGCCCCTACTACGTTATGATAAAGGGAGCCTTTCTCCGCCGTCGGATCGCAGACCTCCCCACGCTTGCGTGGGACGTTGGGAGCAATGAGGACGGCGGGCGGCGCCCACCTGCACGTTTTGGTAGCAGGTCATTTTTACGGCTTACGGCCGGGCGGGGATTCCTTTTTTCCTCATCCGCATTTTACGGCATTCGAGCGCATACAATTTAGCATCCACAAAGAAGGGTGCTGATCGTATGTTTGTCTGTTCTGTCAAAACCACGCGCCGCACGCTCGCAATCGGGCTGTGTTGTCTGGTCGCGTTTCTGGTGCTGACCGCCACGGTGATTTGGTGGCCGGATTCCGCCGGTACGGTGGAAACGGTCGCAGCCGCCACCACGCAGGAGCATTTGACGTTCTTGCGGTCGATCGGATGCGAAGCCGCCGCCGAGCCGATGGCGATCGAGGAGATCCTCATTCCGGACACACCGGACGAGGCGTTCGAAACGTACAACGCCCTGCAACAGCAGGCCGGTTTTGATCTGTCCGACTACCATGGCAAGCGCGTGAAAAAATGGAGTTATATGGCTACCTGCGGCGACACACCGGCGGTGGCCAATTTGTACATCTACCGCGACGTACTGGTCGGCGGCGATCTCACCGATCCCAACACCGGCGAGCAGCGCGCGCTGACCACCGCCACACAGGAGGAGTAACGATGGGTAAACCGCAGCGGCTGGATCGGCTGATCGCCGGTCAGTGTCTGCTGACGCGCAGCGAAGCGGTCAAGGCGATTCGCCGCGGCCGCGTGACAGTGGACGGCGTCCCTTGTCGTCAACCGGATACCAAGGTGGATCCGGACGCGGTCGCGCTGGCGTTGGACGGCGTCGATATCGGTTATCGGGAGCATCTGTATTTGATGCTCAACAAGCCGGCCGGTCTGCTGTGTGTTTCGCGCGATCCCTCTGCGCCGACGGTCATGGATCTGGTGCCACCCGAATGGCGGCGGCGGGATCTGTTTCCGGCCGGACGGCTGGACAAGGACACGCACGGCCTGGTCATTCTGACCGACGACGGCGATTTTGCGCATCGGATGCTCTCTCCCAAAAACGCGATCTATAAGCACTACCTCGCCGTGCTGGACGCGCCGGTGGACCCGTCGGTTCCGGCGGCGTTTGCCGACGGGACAAGCTTTGTCGACGGCACGCCCTGCCTGCCGGCCACGCTTACCGTGTTGGAGGACGGCGATACGCCGCTCGTAGACATCGCCGTGTGCGAAGGAAAATTCCACCAAGTCAAGCGAATGTGCGGCGCACACGGGCTGGGTGTCAACTGGCTCAAGCGCGTGTCCATCGGCGGACTGAAATTGGACGAATCGCTGGACGAAGGCGCCTGCCGCCTGCTCACCGATGAGGAACTTTCATCGATTTTCGGGTAAAGTGTGGCAAAATTTTCAGAATATTTGTAAGCATTATGAAAACTCGCCAAATCGTTTGGCGAAAGTTTGTGGAATAAAGGCATAGTATTTTTCAAACGGATTTGTTATAGTATTATTGTCACATTAGCATGAGCACATTGTGCGTGCTTTTAAAATTAGGAGGTCAATTATGGCAAGCTTATCTCTTAAGGGTATTTACAAAAAGTACCCGGGCGGCGTGACCGCTGTTTCCGATTTCAACCTCGAAATCAAAGACAAGGAATTTATCATTCTGGTTGGTCCGTCCGGTTGCGGTAAGTCCACCACCCTGCGTATGATCGCCGGTCTGGAGGAAATTTCCGAAGGCGAACTGTACATCAGCGACCGTCTGGTTAACGATGTCCCGCCGAAGGATCGCGATATCGCGATGGTGTTCCAGAACTACGCTCTGTATCCGCATATGACCGTGTTTGAGAACATGGCGTTCGGTCTGAAGCTGCGCAAGACTCCGAAGGCGGAGATCAAGCGTCGCGTCGAAGAGGCCGCTCGCATCCTCGACATCGCTCACCTGCTCGACCGTAAGCCGAAGGCTCTGTCCGGTGGTCAGCGTCAGCGTGTTGCTCTCGGCCGTGCTATCGTTCGTGAGCCGCAGGTCTTCCTGCTTGACGAGCCGCTGTCCAACTTGGATGCGAAGCTGCGTGCGCAGATGCGTACCGAGCTGTCCAAGCTGCACCTGAAGCTCGGCACCACCTTTATCTACGTTACCCACGACCAGACCGAAGCTATGACGATGGGCGATCGCATTGTCGTTATGAAGGACGGTCTGATCCAGCAGGTCGACACGCCGCAGGCGCTGTATGACACGCCGTGCAACACCTTCGTGGCCGGCTTCATCGGCAGCCCGCAGATGAACTTCGTGGAGGCCACCCTCGTGAAGAACGGCGACGCGTTTGCCGTTTCCTTCGGCAACGAGACCGCGCAGAACGTTGTGGCTCTGCCGGCGTCCAAGAACGCGAACGGCAAACTCGACGAGTACGTCGGCAAGAAGGTCCTAATGGGTGTTCGTCCGGAAGACGTGCACGACGAGCCGCGCTTCCTCGAAGCCAGCAAGGATCACATCAAGGCGATGACCGAAGTCACCGAATTGATGGGTGCGGAAACCTACCTGTACCTCGACGTGCTGGGCAACGCCCTCACCGCTCGCGTTGAGCCGACCACCACTGCGAAGGCCGGCGACGAGATCGAGATCGTGTTGGATGCCGATAAGATCCACCTGTTCGATATCGACACCGAACTGACCATCTGCAACTAATCGCAAATCAAAACGTCCCGAGGCAAATGCCTCGGGACGTTTTTTGCTGTTGACTTACTATTTATATAATGGTATAATAGCAACGTATTTTGGGTGAAGGCCACTTTCTGCTGCCAAGAGAGCGAGCGTTCATCCCGAGGAGGAAGAAAAGCATGAAAAACACCGAAAAAACAATGGAAAAAGTGGTAGCTCTCTGCAAAGGCCGCGGCTTTGTGTATCCCGGCTCGGAGATCTACGGCGGACTGGCCAACACGTGGGACTACGGTCCTCTCGGCGTGGAACTCAAAAACAACGTCAAGCGTGCGTGGTGGAAGAAGTTCGTGCAGGAAAACCCGTATAACGTCGGTCTGGACGCGGCCATCTTGATGAATCCGCAGACGTGGGTGGCATCCGGTCACCTCGGCGGCTTCTCCGATCCGTTGATGGACTGCAAGGAATGCAAAGAGCGTTTCCGCGCCGACAAGCTGATCGAGGATTTCGCGGCCGAAAACGGCATCGAGCTCGGCAAACCGATCGACGCATTCTCGCAGGAGGAAATGAAGGAGTTCGTGGAAACCCATAACATCCCCTGCCCCACCTGCGGCAAGCACAATTTCACCGATATCCGTCAGTTCAACCTGATGTTCAAAACCTTCCAGGGCGTGACCGAGGACGCCAAAAACACCGTCTATCTCCGTCCGGAAACCGCGCAGGGTATTTTTGTGGATTTCAAAAACGTGCTGCGCACCACCCGTAAAAAGCTGCCGTTCGGCGTCTGCCAGATCGGTAAATCCTTCCGTAACGAGATCACGCCGGGCAACTTCACGTTCCGCACGCGTGAATTCGAGCAGATGGAACTGGAATTCTTCTGCAAGCCGGGCACCGATCTGGAATGGTTCCAGTACTGGCGCAGCTTCTGCCGTGACTGGCTGCTCAGCCTGAATATGAAAGAGGAGAACCTGCGCCTGCGCGATCACGATCCGGAGGAGCTGTGCTTCTACTCCAAGGCAACCACCGACTTTGAGTTCCTGTTCCCGTTTGGCTGGGGCGAGCTGTGGGGCGTGGCGGATCGTACCGACTACGACCTGACGCAGCACCAGAATACCTCCGGTCAGGATATGACCTACTTCGATGCCGAGACCGGCGAACACTACATTCCGTACGTGGTGGAGCCGTCGCTGGGTGCCGACCGCGTGGTGCTGGCGTTCCTGTGCGAAGCGTACGACGAGGAAGTTCTCACCGACGACAAGGGCAAGGAAGACGTCCGCACGGTGTTGCACCTGCATCCGGCGCTCGCGCCGTTCAAGGCAGCGGTGTTGCCGCTTTCGAAGAAGCTGGGCGACAAGGCGATGGAGGTCTACAACCAGCTTTGCAAGGACTTTATGGTCGATTACGACGAGGCCGGATCCATCGGCAAGCGTTATCGCCGCGAGGACGAGATCGGTACGCCGTACTGCATCACCGTCGACTTCCAGACGGTGGGCGACGAGAATACGCCGGCGGATAACGCCGTCACCATCCGCGACCGCGACACGATGGAGCAGGTTCGTGTGCCGATTGCCGAGCTAAACGCCTGGCTGGCCGAAAAATGCAAATTCTAAATTCTTAACGCAAAAGCGGGCAGCCACCGGTTGCCCGCTTTTACATTTGCTCTTGAAACCCGTGCTCTGTCCAAAGAAACACCGTTACCGGTTTGCCCGTTTTGCGGCATCGGTCAATCACATATTTTGCTCCGTGCGAAACGCCATCCCAAAATACCAATACATGATCAGCATACGCTACAATGTCATTGTTTCGCCTAATCGGCGCCCCACGACCATACCGATTGTATTGTGGCAAAAACTCCGTCAACGACCAATGATGGGCGAGCGCATAGTCAGCGGCACACCTATCAACACCCTTAGCACCACCCGATACGATTTCCGTAGCACCTGCCGGCAGATATTGCCCCAGTTCCTCTACCTGTAATCCGCGAGATCCCACTACTGCAATCTTCATAATACCCTCCTTTGCAATTTGTGCGTCTTTATTGCGTCATTATACCACCATTTTGGTTTTGACGCAATATTTTCACTATAATTAAGTCATAATAACATTATGACGAAAAGAGGGTTTACCATGCCTGATAATTATCTGCGATATACGTTACGAGTTAACCGAGAGTTGTTTCAAAAGTTCCGCTATGTTGCCGAGTACGAGGGACGATCTGCCAATAAAGAAATTGAGCAATTTTTAAAGCGTCATATCGCCGAATTCGAACAAACCCACGGCCCCATCGACATTTCAGAGAAATAATAAATCGTTTGCTTGTGCTAAAGGCAAAATCAAGTCGCCCCCTACTCAACAGAATCGGGGTCGCCGCACACCGCAATTTCAACACCCATAAGGGTTGATTTCGTTAATAAAAAAGAGAGCAAGTCGACCGACTTGCTCTCTTTTTTTGGTGCGAGTGTTCATAACCAACCTCAAACGCGAGGGATGAACCATAAAAAAGAAGAACCTCAGCACGCGAATTGCGTGTCGAGGCTCTCGACTGGTGCCGCTGACCGGACTTGAACCGGTACGGTGTTTCCACCGAGGGATTTTAAGTCCCTTGTGTCTGCCTATTCCACCACAGCGGCGTCTGTTTCATCATACGCCGATTTTGCCCGATTGTCAAGTGAATTCCCTCATTCTGCCCCCTTTCCAATCGCTCGCTCCTCGATTTTTTAAATTTCTCCTCCAAATTCCCACAAAACCAAAGATTTTTTTGCGGATTTGTGTTGACTTTCCAGAAAACCTGTGATACTATTAGTATGGAAGTTAATTCGAAAGGAGATATATTTCCCATGGTAAACGAGTTTGAAATCAAAAAGCAAATTTGCGACATCGGCAAGCGCATTTATGACAGAGGCATGGTCGCCGCTAACGACGGTAACATCTCGGTCAAGATCAGTGACAACGAGTTCCTGTGCACGCCCACCGGCGTGTCCAAGGGCTTTATGACGCCGGAGTACATCTGCAAAGTGGATGCCAACGGTAACGTCATCCAGGCCAACGCCGGCTTCAAGCCGTCGTCGGAGATCAAGATGCACATGCGCGTATATCGCGAGCGTCCGGACGTTAAGTCGGTCGTGCACGCCCACCCGATGTATGCCACTGCGTTCGCTATTGCCGGCATCCCGCTGACCCAGCCGATCATGCCGGAAGCGGTTATCGCGCTCGGCTGCGTGCCGATCGCGGAGTACGGCACCCCGTCCACCGAGGAAATTCCGGATGCAGTCGAGAAGCACCTGCAGTACTTCGATGCCGTTCTGTTGGAGAACCACGGTGCGCTGGCGTATTCTGACAGCCTCCTGAACGCCTACCACAAGATGGAGTCGGTGGAGTTCTATGCGCAGCTGCTGTTCCTGTCCCGTCAGCTTGGCGGTCCGAAGGAACTGTCCGATGCGCAGGTCAAGCGCCTGTACGAGATCCGTCGTCAGTTCGGTCTGCCGGGCAAGCATCCGGCGAACCTCTGCCCGAATGCTAAAGACGGCAAGCCCAGCTGCCATGGTTGCGGCGGTAACTGCACCTGCGGCAAGGACGGCGGCGACGACAAGGCTCTGGTGGCGGAGATCACCAAGCGCGTCCTCGAAGCGATGGGTAAATAATTGCATAATCTCAAAAAAGCCTGCATTGTTTGCAGGCTTTTTTATTTTATACCAAAAACCAAAAATAGAGGGTGTACACCCCTTGATTTTTCTTGTATAATGTCGGTAGAATGCGGAAAGGAGTGCCCCCTATGAGCTTCGACATCCGATTGGAACAAAACCGTATCGTCGGCATCTACGACCGCCGATACGCCACCCCGTGCGATATTACCGACGGCTCCGGCCGCTTCGGCTGGTTGGCGTACACCGCCCTCGACGACGATATCACCACCGCCGACAAACCGGAGTTTCAGCCGTACGAGACGCGCTACGCCGGCTTCACCGCCACGACCGAGATCGACGACGGTTGGCGCTTGGACAATCCATCGATGGGGCTTTGCCTGGACGTGCGCGCGCTTCCCGACCGCGTCGTGCTGGATCAGCACACCGACGGCAACAATCTGTCGGCGCGCGGCCTGTTCTTGCCGCTCAACTTTATGAGCGATCGCCACGGCGAATACGATCATCAATTCCTGGTTTCCAGCCCGTACCACACGGCCGACAAGCAACATTGGATGCATATGTTTACCCGTCCGGACGGGTATCATCTGGCGGTCGTGGCCGAGCAACCCCTCGCCGGCTATCGCGTGTGCTATTCCCCCTTCTTAAGCGGGCACTTCATCCGCGGCATCGAGTTTTTGCGCTCGTTTGATCGCGCGTACAGCGCGCCGCTCGTCGGCGCCGATCGGCTGACGCTACACATTCTGCCGGTCGCCTCCTACCGCGAGGCGTTGGAAAAAGCGGGGGAGATTTGGGGAATTCCGGCGTTGTATTACGACGACGCCTCCGTCCGTATCGGCGAGCCGTTTTCGTTTGACGTCATTGGCGATGTCGACGAGATCTGCGTAACCGCCCCCTCCGGTGCGAAAACACGCGTTTGCAACAATCGTTTTACGCCGACGGAGTACGGCATCCATGTGGCGACGCCGGCAAACGGCGGCGCAGATTGCGCCTTTTTCGCGTGGGACAGCCGCGAGGATATCTTCCGCCGTGCCTGCGACGCTTTAAAGGCTGACACCGGTGAGATACTGGGCACCGCCGCGGACGGCACAGCCATCTGGCAACCGCCGTACCTGTATTACCGCGGATATTACGACTACAACCTGTGCGAGCACGGCATGTGGTGCTGGGCGCTGTTGCGTTATATGCGACGTCACGGCAAAGTGGACGCCTACGACCGCGCGGTCAAGAATTTCTTGCGCATCGTGCAGGGCGACGGCGTGCGCATTGAGCGTTGTACGCTGGCCGCCGAACAAGGCTATCAAACGCTGGATTCCAGCCGCATCCAAGAAGCGTACGGCGGTGTCAACATTCTGTTGGACGCGTGGCGCGTTTACGGCGACCGCGATTATTTGGAAACCGCCGTGTCGGTGATGCAGGCGCGCTTGGAGCGCGATCTGGGAGAGGACGGCGGTCTGTACCGCCACGGCAGCGACGGCACCACCGCCGCGGTAGCCGACTACACCACCGTCACCTGTATGGTGCTGCCGGTGGTAGGCTTGGCGCTGGAGTTGCAAGAGTTGGACGATCCGCGCGCCGAGCAGTTCCGTCTGGCCGCTGAAAAAATCGCCGATTTTGTGGTGGCGCGCGGGTTCTCCTTCCCCACCGAAGGCGGCGAACATCCGGATGTGACGGGCGAAATGGAGGACGGCTCTATCTCCTGCTCGGCGTTGACCGTAATGTACGTGGCCGCCCACATTATTGATAAACCCAGCTACCGACAATTCGCCAAAGAGGTGCTCACCTTCCACGATGCCTACTCGTCCTACACGCCGCATCCGGTGATGTACCGATCCTCGCTGCGTTGGTGGGAGACCATTTGGGAGGGCGACGCCGACGGTCCGGCGGTGTGCTTTGGTCACGCGTGGTCGCTGTGGCGCGCCGAGGCGCAGTATTGGTACGGTCTGCTGGAACACGACGACGCGCGCCTGTACGATTCCTACCAAGGCTTTATGGGCAACTACGCCAAGTCGCAAGCGGACGGTCGGATGTACACCATCTACCAATACGAGTCGCTCGCCGGCGGCGCCGTGACAACCAACGGTCGCGAGATGACCTACGAGCTGACGGACGGATTCCCCCAAACCGTCGACAGAACTATGTCCTACTATCTGTTTGGCCGCGACTTCGAATGTTGGCAGCAGACGTTGGCAATCGTCAGCGTCAACGGCAAGCAACGGATACTCGGCGGCAAAAACGCGGGGAAGGTTTTGGTTCCCGACGGCGAGTTGCGCACGCTGGTGTTTGGCGACGTACACGGCACGTTTGTGGTAAAAGCGAACGCTTGTCCGCACATTGTCTCCACACATCCGTACGCCGCCACCGTGACCGACGATACCCTGACGGTCGTTATCGAATAACACAGAAAAAAGTCGGCTTCGGTGAAGCCGACTTTTTTATTTTACAAATGCAACCGCGTATGGTATAATGAGGAAAAAGGAGGTGTCTGCCATGGAGTGGTCTACGTCAATCCAATACGTCAAAGGCGTGGGCGAAAAGCGCGCCGCGCTGTTTGCGAAGCTGGATATCCGCACGGTTGGCGATCTGCTGTCGCACTACCCGCGCGACTACGAGGATTGGTCGCATCCGCTGGCGATTGCAGACGCCCCCTACGGTCGCCCGTGCTGCGTGCGCGCCTACGTGGTATCCGCGCCGCGCGAGCACTACATTCGCAAAGGAATGGTGCTGTACAAGTTCACCGTTTCCGACGGTCACGACGGCATGCACGTCACGCTGTTTAATGCCAAATATACCGCCGAGAAGCTGAAGGTCAATATGCCGATCTATTTGTTTGGCACCGTTTCCGGCAATTTTCATATGCGCGAGATGTCGGCGCCGCTTATCGAACTGGATCCGGCGGCGGATCGCCTGCGCCCTATCTATCCGCAGACCGGCGGACTCAATTCCCACGCCATTGAAAAGGTGGTCAAGGCGGCGATGCTGGCGCTGGGAAGCGCTATGGACGCCGATCCTCTGCCGCCCGACCTGCGCGACCGCTACCGCCTGATGCCGCGCGGCGAAGCTCTCCGCGCCATTCATTTTCCCAAAAATCACGAACAGGCCGCGCGAGCACGCGAGCGCTTGGCGTTTGAAGAATGCCTATTGTTGCAACTGGGGTTGTTCCGACTCAAAGGTCGTTCGCGCGGCGAGACCGGCGTGCGAATTTCGCAAAATCATACCCCCGATTACGAAAAACTACTCCCGTTTTCGCTGACCGGTGCGCAGCGCCGTGCCATCGCCGAGTGCGTGGCCGACCTGCACAGCGGCTACCCGATGAGTCGGCTGGTGCAAGGCGACGTTGGCAGCGGTAAAACGGCCGTGGCCGCCGGCGTGGCATACACGCTCATCCGCGAAGGATGGCAAGCGGCGCTAATGGCGCCGACCGAAATTCTCGCCGCCCAGCACGCCGCGACGCTGTCGAAGCTACTGGAAGGAAGCGGCATCCGTGTGGGATTGCTCACCGGTTCGCTGCGCGCCGCTGAAAAGCGCGCGGTGCTCGCCGGACTGGCAGACGGCAGCATTCAGTTGGTGGTCGGCACCCACGCATTGCTGTCGGATACCGTGCAATTTGCGCGGTTGGGACTGGTCATCACCGACGAGCAACACCGCTTTGGTGTAGCTCAACGCGCGGCGCTTGCCGCCAAAGGCGCGCGACCGCATCTGCTGGTTATGTCCGCCACCCCCATCCCCCGCACGCTGGCGCTGATCATCTACGGCGATTTGGACGTGTCGATATTGGACGAGCTGCCGCCCGGTCGGCAACCGATCGAAACCTTTGCGGTCGGCAGCGACAAGCGCGACCGCGCCTACGCCTACGTTCGCAAGCACGTGGAAGCCGGACGCCAGGCGTACGTCGTTTGTCCGTTGGTGGAGGACGAGCAACCCGACGAGGACGGGCGGTTGCCGGAATGCACGCTGGCGTCCGCAACCGCATACGCAGACAAGCTGCGTGAGGGCGTGCTGGCCGGCTGCCGCGTCGGTCTGCTGCACGGTCGCATGAAAGCCGCCGACAAGGACGCGGTTATGCTGGCGTTTAGCCACGGCGAGTTGGACGTGCTGGTTGCCACCACGGTGATCGAGGTGGGCGTCGACGTCCCCAACGCGGTCATCATGGTCATCGAAAACGCCGAACGTTTCGGCTTGGCGCAGATGCACCAGCTTCGCGGACGAGTGGGACGCGGACACCACAAATCCACCTGCATTCTCATTTCGGACAACCACGGCGACGTCACGCGCGCACGCCTGAAGGCGATGACGCGTACCACCGACGGATTCCGTATTGCCGATGAGGATCTGAAGCTGCGCGGTCCCGGCGATTTCTTTGGCAACCGCCAGCACGGACTCCCTCGCCTAAAGCTCATTGTCAGCACCGGCGATATGGCGTTGATCGCCCAAGCACAAGACGCAGCCGCCGCCATGCTCGCGGACGATCCATTGCTGCAGGCCCCTGAAAATCGACCGCTTGCGCGACAGGTGGAGGCGTTATTTGCCGAAGTTGGCGAGCAAGGGCTAAATTAATGACGCTTGTTAAGAAATCCCTCTTGATTTATATAGTGCAAGGATGATATAATTTATATCATCCTTGTATTTTTTGTAGAACCGAGGCAGATTATGGTATTTTCCAGTTTGGTTTTCCTCTACGCATTTTTGCCTATATCGATGCTATTCTACACACTGGCGAAGACAACGCCGGCACGCAATATCGTGCTGCTTGTTTTTTCGCTGGTGTTTTATGCGTGGGGAGAACCGCTGTACTTACTGCTGCTGATCGGTATGTCCTTTTTCGATTGGTTGTTTGCTCTGCAGATGCGCAAAGGCCACCGACATCTGTGGCTGGTGCTGGCTTGTCTGGTCAACCTCAGCACGCTGGCGGTGTTCAAATACTTAAACTTCGCCGCCGACAACGTCGCGTTGTTGTTTGGCGCGACCTCGCCGATCCCGACGATCGCCTTGCCGATCGGCATTTCGTTTTACACCTTCCAGTTGCTCACCTATGTGATCGACGTTTACCGTGGCGAAGTGCTGGCTCAACCGCGCTTTGATAAGGTGCTGCTGTATGCCTCGCTGTTCCACCAATGCGTAGCCGGTCCTATCGTGCGGTATGCGGACGTGGAAAACGAACTCACCACCCGTCGCGTGGACTGGGCAGACCTGAGCGAAGGCATCCGCCGCTTCTGTGTCGGTCTGGGCAAGAAGGTCATCCTCGCCAACACCTGCGGACAGCTGGCCGATCGCCTGATCGCCGCCGGTGACGGTCGCATTACGCTCGCCTCGGTCAGCGCCGCGGACGGTGCCGCCTTATGGGTGAGTATGCTGGCGTATATGTTGCAGATCTATTTCGATTTCGCCGGATACTCGGATATGGCAATCGGTATGGGCCGTATGATCGGCTTCCACTACCGCGAGAATTTCCATTATCCCTACATCGCACGCTCGGTTAAGGATTTCTGGCGGCGGTGGCATATGTCGCTGTCGACGTTTTTCCGCGACTACGTGTATATTCCGCTTGGCGGCAGCCGTTGCTCGCTCGGACGGACGCTTCTCAATATGTTGATCGTGTGGGCGTTGACCGGTCTGTGGCATGGCGCCAGCTGGAACTTTGTGCTTTGGGGACTGTGGTTCTTTCTCTTTTTGGCGATGGAAAAACTGTTCCTCGGAAAATGGCTGGACCGTCTGCCGGCGGTTATCGGCACCGTGTATACCTTGGCGGTTGTCTTTTTCGGCTGGATTCTGTTCCGCTTCCAGAATTTCGAGATCATGTGGACGGCGCTTTGTGGGTTGTTCGGTCTGACCGGCAACTACTGGACGTCCTTCGAAACCACCACCCTCATCAAAAACTACGCATTCTTCCTGCCGGCAGCGATCGTGTGCTGCACCCCGCTGTTTGCCGCGCTGTCCAAGCGCTGGCACCTCGCCTCCGGCAAGAGTCGCTTGGCGGCAACCGGTTGGTCGGTCGCTCAACTGTTGTGGCCGCTGCTGCTGTTGCTGGTCTCCACCGTGATGCTGGTGGGCGACAGTTATAACCCGTTTTTGTATTTCCAATTCTAAACGTGCCCATACTCTCTTGAAAGGAGGTCGGGAATTCTATGAAACGTCAGAAACACTGGCGGGCGGAAAAATCGGCAAAGCTCCACCTCTCCTCCCGTTTGACTCAACAACTCAAAGATCAAGAAACTCTCTCGGCCGCCGATCAGGAATGGCCGTCCGAACAAGAGGCCAACCACGCTACCAAGTGGCTTCATCCGCTTCGCGTCGGCCTGGTATTGCTGGTGTTTGTGGCGATCTCGATCGCTGTGTGGATTTTGCCGCTTCGCCCGAAGCATTCGGAATTCGAGCAACGCGAATTGGCGGCATTTCCGGCGTTTCGTTGGGAGACGCTTGCCAGCGGCGAATACTTTGACGACATCTCGCTTTGGTTTTCGGATACCTTCCCCTGTCGCGAGACGTGGGTAAATCTCAGCGCCGCCATCAACCGGTGCTTCGGCCTGCGGAGCGAAACCATCCACGGCAACATTCAGCAGGGCGACGCCATTCCGGTGCTGCCCAGCACCACAACGTCGACGACCACCAGCACAACGGTCACAACCACCACGACGTCGACGACCGCTTCGTCATCGACAACCGGCACCAAGCCGTCCTCGACCAAAACGACCACCACAACGGCCACCAAGAAGCCGTCTTCGACCAAGAAAACCACCACGACAACCAACAAAAACATCCAAAACCAGAATCAAGATCTGGGCGGTCTGTTGGTGCGCGGCGATACCGCTTACGAGTATTACAATTTCGTTCGCTCGACCGCAGACGATTACACCGCCGCCGTCAATCGCGCGGCAGCCAAATGGAAAGGCTCTGCCTCGGTTTACGCGCTGCTCGCCCCCACCTCCATCGACGTGATGCTGCCGGACAACAAAAAGCCGGCCGCCTCCTCCGATCAGGGTAAGGCGATCGCGTATTTGTACGGCTCGATGTCCGCCAACGTCAAGACGGTGGACGCGCGCGCGGCGCTGTTAAAGCACAATACCGAGTATCTGTATTTTCACACCGATCATCATTGGACCGCGCGCGGCGCGTACTACGCCTATGCGGAGTTTATGAAAGCACAGGGCAAGCAGCCGACGCCGCTGTCTGCCTATAAGGAGCACGCATTCGACGGCTTCCTCGGCTCGTTCTATGCCAGCACCAAGGATACCGATCTCAAGCTGGGCGCCGACACGGTGTATGCCTACGAGCCGCAGGGGAATATCGAGATGTTCTATCGCGCCAGCACCGGCGGCTCGAACGTTCCCTACGACGTGATCGCGGATATGACCGACTGGTCGCCGCGCTACAAGTACAACACGTTTATTGCCGGCGACCAACCGTACGTGGAGATCACCAACCACGATGTCAAGGACAAATCCTCCATCGTGCTGATCAAGGAATCGTTTGGCAACGCGTTTGCTCCGTTCCTGGTGACGCAGTACCACAAGGTCTACGTGATCGATTACCGCTATTACACCGGCAACCTGACCTCGTTTATCAAAAAGAACAAGGTAGGCACCGTGCTGTTCCTCAACAATATGTCTGCCACCCGCAACAGTTATCTGGTGGGTGCGCTGGACGATCTAATTGGTTAAAAACAACCCCCGTCTGTCACAGACAGACGGGGGTTGTTTTTTGTTTTCTTACAGCACTTTCGAGAGGAAGCTCTGCGTACGCGGGTTTTGCGGATGATTGAAGATCTCGTCGGGCGTGCCTTCCTCTTGGATGACGCCCTCGTCGATAAACAGCACGCGGGATGCCACCTCGCGCGCAAAGCCCATTTCGTGCGTGACGATGACCATCGTCATACCGGCCTTTGCCAGATCGCGCATAACCTCCAGCACCTCGCCCACCATCTCGGGGTCGAGCGCCGAAGTCGGCTCGTCAAACAGCATCACGTCCGGATTCATCGCCAGCGCACGCACGATTGCAACACGCTGCTTCTGACCGCCGGACAGCTTGGACGGATACTCCGCCGCTTTATCCTGCAGGTCCACCACGCCGAGCAGTTCCATCGCACGAGCCTCGGCCTCGTCGCTGATTTCCTTGTTCGAGCGAATATCCGCCACCTCATACGGTCGACCGAGCAGCTTGGCCCATTTCGCCGCGCGCGCCTTTTTCTTGGCTACGTAAATCGGCGCCAGCGTCAGATTTTCCAAAACCGTCTTGTTGTTGAACAGGTTAAAGTGCTGGAACACCATGCACATCTTTTGGCGATGCACGTTGATATCCACCTTCATATCGGTCAGATCCACGCCGTGAAAATAGATGTTGCCGGCGGTGGGATCCTCCATGCAGTTGAGGCAACGCAGCAAGGTCGACTTGCCCGAGCCGGAGGGACCGAGAATAACCACGATCTCGCCCTGCTTGATGGTGAGATCCACGCCCTTGAGCACTTGCAGATCCCCGAAACTCTTGTGGAGATTACATACTTCTATCACTTTTTCTGAGTCTCCTTTCCATCAAACGAATGAGCAGCGTGATGATCAGCACCATCACGATGTACACCACCGCCATTGCCAGATACGGAACCATAAACTCGTAGGTGTTCGTGCCCATCAGGTTAAACGCCTTATACAAGTCGCTGGCGCCGACAAAGCTGACGATGGAGGTCTCCTTGATCAACGTGATGAACTCGTTGCCCATCGTCGGCAGGATGTTCTTGACCGCCTGCGGGATCACGATCTTCATCATTGTAGCGGAGAAGCTTAAGCCCATCGCCCGACCGCCTTCCATCTGGCCGGGATCGACCGAGAGGATGCCGCCGCGCATAATTTCGGAGATGTACGCGCCGCTGTTAAGGCCGAACACCATCACCGAAACCATTACCGAGGTCATATTGACGCCCATCAGCGGGAACAGCACGTAGTAAAACACCAGCAACTGCACCACCATCGGCGTGCCGCGGAAGAAGGATACGTACACGCTGCAAATGCCGTTTAAGACACGCGGTAACACCTTGTATTTCGGCATGACGCGTACCGCGGCAATGACCGTGCCGATGACCGAACCGATCAGCAGACCGAGCACCGCAATGATCAGGGTGTTTTTCAGGCCTTCCAGCACCATATTGTAGCCACCGTTGGCGTAAAACTCACGCCAAAAGGTAGCCAATTTCAATTCAAAATTTCCCATAACAAATCCTTCGTTAAACAAACAAATGCCTCACCGTTGCCGGTGAGGTATTTGCGTTCTGTGTATTTAGGCCATCGCGTTGATCGACTCGGTGATAAACGCCGCCGGACCGGCATCGATGATCACGTAGTTGATGTTGCCGTTGATCATATCCTGCACAGCCAGCGTGCCGTTCTTGTAGCCGACGGTGTCAACCGGGAAGCCCGGGAAACCCCAATCGGCGTCGCCCGCGCTGTACAGCTGACCGGTGGTGCCGTCCTGCACGCCGATCTTGGTGCTCTTGTCCATACCGTTGAGCAGGGTTTCCACGTCAGCAGCCGTCTTGCACTCGTCGAAGGTGGTGTCGTTGCCCTTGACGATCAACATCTGCGAAGCCTCGTAGTACGGCTCGGAGAAGGTCACGTGCTCCTCGCGCTCCTTGTTGACCGTCAGACCGGCCATCGCGATGTCGCACTTGTGCTGGCCAACCGACAGGCAGACCGCATCAAAATCCATGTGCTGAATGACCAGTTCCATCTTGAGTTCGTCAGCAAGCAGCTTGGCGATCTCCATGTCCACGCCGAGGAACTTGTCGCCTTCGGTGTACTCAAACGGGGCAAACGCCGCGTTGGTCGCCACCACCAGCTGATCCTTGGTCGGATCCAGCTTCGCCGACTCGACCGGCGTCTTTTCGCCGTCGCCGAAGTACTTGTCGAAGATGGTCTCAAGCGTGCCGTCGTCCTTGATCTTCTTGACGAAGTCGTTCACCTTCGTCAGCAGTTCCGGCTGCGCCTTGTCCACGCCGAACGCGTAGTCTTCTTCGGTCAGGTTGATGTTGATCACCTTGGTCGCCGGACCGTTCGAAGTGTTGCAAGCGGCCAGCGTAAACAGCATAGCCACGCACAACAGGATAGCCATAATCTTTTTCATAAGAAAAACCTCCTATACCCTATATATAAGGGATTTATGATACTCGCATTATACTCTGCCCGCCGCCCAAATGCAAGCGTTTCTGAAATTTTTGTAAGAAATGACAAAGAATCCTGCATAAATATACACCACCCCACCCAAAAAACAAGGTTTATGCATGGGAATTCCCTCTTGATTTCATCAAGCAATTGTGATAAAATTGACACACGACACCGCAAAACAGCACAGTGGGCTCCGCGTCCGACTATCGTGTTGTTGTTTTTCTCTTAATCCGAGGTGTAGCTCACCTGGTAGAGCGCCTGGTTTAGGAGCGTGTCCAGCACGAAATGTCGTAGAAAAGCAAAAGTCCCGAAAAGCCTTGTAATACGGGCGTTTTCGGCACTTTGCAAAATCTCAAAATTGCGTGAAAATCGGGTTTGACCACAGTTTGTCCCACAATTGAGAAAAATTTAATAAATATCCGGGTGTGGCGCGGCTGGGAGCGCGGGTGGTTTGGGAGTGTTACCGACGACATCCATTAGAAATTT
>JAFQFY010000056.1 GCA_017398485.1 Clostridia bacterium | reverse complement strand
ATTGCCTCCTTCATTACAGCTCAAACGCTTCGGGTTTCTGGGATGCGTGGGGATGCTCCGCACCGGCAAAGCAATGCAGGCGCGTCTCCGCCGCACGACCGATGTGGTTGTTGGGGATCATGCCGCCCACCGCAAGCTCCATCGCCTTCTCGGGACGCTGGGCCATCAGGGTCGCGTACTTGGTCTCCTTCATGTTACCGATCCAACCGGTGTGACGGTACCACTTCTTCTGCTCCAGCTTCTTGCCGGTCAGAACAGCCTTCGCGCAGTTGATGACGATGACGTTGTCACCGCAGTCCACGTGAGGGGTGAAGGTGGGCTTGTGCTTGCCGCGAAGCAGGACAGCGGCCTGCGCCGCCACGCGACCGAGGGGCTTACCGGCGGCGTCGATGACGTACCACTTACGTTCGACCTGACCGGCTTTTTCCATAAAAGTCATAGTAGTTTCCTCCTAATCGTATTGGGCGTCGGGTTACACGCCCGTCGGCGGCTCTCCGTCATATAAAACCGCATTTTCACGGTGTGAGGGCCGTTTTTTCCGAACATGCGGTATAATACCACACCTTTTTTCGGCTGTCAAGAGGCAAATTCCGGAATTTTTAATTTACATCCCTCAATCTCTCGTTTTCTCTCGTTTTTGCGCCGTTTTGCTTCGTTTCTCGTGTTTCATTTCATTTTTCACACAGTTTTTTTCGCTATATACCATATATATAGTATGACTCGGTGCGACGCAGGACAGAATAGGACAAGATACGCGAAATTTACTCTTTTTTCACAAAAAACACGCACGGTTTTCTGCGTGTTTTCACCTTGTGCGCGTCAGGTTAATATGGTAAAATATACCTATCAAAAGGAGGTGTCCGTATGAAAAAACTGCCGATCATCAAAATTGATCCGTGGCTTGCACCGTTTGCCGACGACCTGGCTCGGCGGGCGGCGGCATACGCCAAAACGCGCGCCGCGTTGATCGGCGAGGGCGACTCGCTGTCGGATTTTGCCAACGGACACCGCTATTTCGGCATTCACCCGACCGCTGACGGCTGGGTCTATCGCGAGTGGGCGCCCGGCGCCGAAAAAATGTATTTCACCGGCGATTTTAACGGCTGGGACATCTACAAAAACCCGATGACGCGGCTGGACGGCGGCGTGTTTGAGGTGCATCTGCGCGGTCGCGACGCCCTGCGCATCGGGCAAAAGGTGCAGGCGATCGTCGTGCGCGAGGGCAATGTGATGCGCCGCGTGCCGACCTACGCGACGCGCGTCGTGCAGGATCCCAACACCTATCGCTGGTGCGCCGAGGTGGACGACACGCTGTGGGACGGTTTCGCGTGGACCGACGGCGATTTCAAGCCTGCCGCCACGCCGATCATCTACGAATGCCACATCGGCATGGCGCAGCAGGAGGGTGCGGTCGGCAGTTACCGCGCATTCACCGAAAACATTCTGCCGCGCATCAAACGCGGCGGCTACAACACCGTACAGATCATGGCGGTGATGGAGCATCCCTACTACGGCTCGTTCGGCTATCAGGTGTCGAGCTTCTTCGCCGCATCCTCGCGCTACGGCACCGCGCGCGAGCTGAAAGAACTCATCAATACCGCGCACGGCATGGGGCTGACCGTCCTGCTCGACGTGGTGCATTCCCACGCGGTCAAGAACGAGGGGGACGGACTCAACCGCTTCGACGGCACCGACTACCAGTTCTTCCACGCAGGCGCGCGCGGCAACCACCCGGCGTGGGATACCAAGCTGTTTGACTACGGCAAACACGAGGTACTGCATTTCTTGCTCTCCAACCTCAAATTCTGGCTTGAAGCGTTTCACTTCGACGGCTTCCGTTTTGACGGCGTGACCTCGATGCTGTACCGAGACCACGCGCTCGGCCACGCGTTTACCGACTATTCCCAGTATTTTTCCGACAATACCGATCTCGACGCCGTGACCTATCTGACGCTTGCCAACGACCTCGTGCACGCGCTCAAGCCGCGCGCCGTCACGGTTGCGGAGGATATGTCCGGCATGCCGGGCATGTGCCTGCCGATCGCGCAGGGCGGCATCGGGTTTGATTATCGCTTGTCGATGGGCGTGCCGGATCTGTGGATCAAGCTGCTCAAAGAATACGCCGACGAGGACTGGGATCTCGACCGCCTCTGGTGGGAGCTGACCACGCGCCGCCCGAAAGAGAAAAACATCGGGTACAGCGAGTCGCACGACCAGGCGCTCGTCGGGGACAAGACCATTATGTTCCGTCTGTGCGACGCGAATATGTATACCGGCATGCGCAAGGACAGCGGCGACGCGGTGATCGACCGCGGCGTCGCCCTGCACAAGCTCATCCGCCTCATCACCGCCACCCTCGGCGGCGAGGGATATCTCAACTTTATGGGCAACGAGTTCGGGCATCCCGAATGGATCGATTTCCCACGCGAGGGCAACGGCTGGAGCTACCATTACTGCCGCCGCCAGTGGCATCTGGTGGAGGACGATACGCTTCGCTACGGTCAGCTGGGCGCGTTTGACCGCGCGATGATCGCACTGCTGCGCCGCGAGCGTCTGCTGACCAAAAAAGCGGTCTACGGCGCCGTGCACAACGAGAGAAAAATCCTGACCTATACCAAGGGCGCGCTCGCGTTCGCGTTCAACTTCCACCCGACGCAGTCGTATGAATCGGTGTTCATCCCCGTGACCGCACCGGGCGAGTATCGTGCGGTGCTGACCAGCGACGACGCGGCGTTCGGCGGCTTTGACCGCGTTGATACCGCCTACCGCTACACCGCCGCCGAAGACACAGACGGACGCCTCGGCTTTACCGCCTATCTGCCCAGCCGCACCGCCGCGGTGTTTAAGAGGGTATAAGCCACCTTCCCCTCAAGGGGAAGGCTGTGAAAAGCAAGAAAGCACCCCATCGGTGATGGGGTGCTTTTTCTTATTCGTCTTCCAGTTTGAGAACCGCCATAAACGCTTCCTGCGGCACCTCGACACTGCCGAGCTGGCGCATGCGCTTCTTGCCTTCCTTCTGCTTTTCGAGCAACTTCTT
>JAFQFY010000055.1 GCA_017398485.1 Clostridia bacterium | reverse complement strand
ATCGGTGAGCGCGTGCTCATTACGACCGGCAGCGGTGCGCGTCTGGCGATGGATAAGACGAATGTTCCGACCGACGCTGTGATCGTGGGTATTGTTGACTAAGAATCGAGGAACGATTTATGACTCTCGCAGAACTCAAAAAAATAATGGCGGATAACGGCTGTGTGGGTGCCGGCGGCGCCGGTTTTCCGTCTGCCGTGAAGCTTGCAGATGGCGCCGATACGCTGGTTATCAATGCTGCCGAGTGCGAGCCGCGTCTCTACTCTGACCTGATGGTGATGAAGCATCATTTGGACGAGGTTGTATGCGGTGCGGAGACGGTCATTGAAGCGACCGGTATCCGCAACGGCTATTTGTGCATCAAGGAGCACACCGGTCATCGCCTTGGCTTGACGGATGGACAGAAACTGTCCGAGCATGTGGCAGTCAAGTATCTGCCGAATGTCTATCCGATGGGAGATGAGATCATCCTCATTTACCAGGCTCTTGGTCGCATCGTGCCGCCCGGTCAGTTACCGATTACCGTCGGTGTGATCGTGTTCAACTCCGAAACGCTGTATAACGTTTGCCACGCGGCGCGCGACAGCGCACCGGTGACGCAGAAGTGGATCACGGTGGGCGGCAAGGTACCGCAGCCTTTCGTGGCACTCGTGCCGGTTGGCACGACGGTGCGTGAGTTGATGGAGAAATACCGTTTCTCCGTGCCGGAGGACTGTGTGATGATCGACGGCGGTCCTGCGATGGGCCCGATCATCGACCCTAACACCGCGGTCATTACCAAGACCACCAAGGGTCTGCTGATCCTGCCGCGGCACATCCCGGCGATCCAGAGTAAGCTGGTGAAAAATCGCACCGTGATGACCCATGCAAGCGCGAACTGTTGTCAGTGCAGTATGTGCACCGACATGTGTCCGCGAGCGCTCATCGGTTATCCGTTAAAGCCGCATAAGATCGTGCGCAACTCCCTGGCGATGATCGAGCAGAATCCTGAGGCGTTCACCGAGGCGAGCGTTTGCTGTGGATGCGGCGTTTGTGAGCTGACCGCGTGCTGTCAGGGCATCAGCCCTCGCCGCGTATATCAGCAGGTCAAAGGCATTCTCGCTAAAAATAAGCTTCGTTATCAACACAAAGGCGAGCTCAAGGTTGATCCTAACCGTGATTATCGCCTGTTACCGAGTGATCGTTTCATGCAGCGTATCGGCGTTGCGTCCTTTGATACGGGTGTGCCGGAATTTGTGCGCGATGGGTGGAAGCCGACTGTAATCGAACTGCCGCTTCGCCAGCATATCGGCGCACCGGCTAAGGCGCTGGTCAATAAAGGTGACACCGTCACCGCCGGACAGCTTGTTGCTGAGGCAGACGGCGTTATCTCCGCAAACATTCACTCTTCGGTCAACGGCACGGTTACCGATGTCACCGTCTCGAAGATCATCATTGCGGTGCAGGGTTAACGAAAGGTTTGGTATAGACTATGATTTATGCAGTAGGCGTTATTGAATTAAAGAGTATTCCCGTCGGCATCGAGGCATGCGACGACGCGCTCAAGGCGTCGGGCGTGCGGCTGATCTCCGCGCACCCTTCCTGCCCGGGTAAATATGAGATCCTCATCACAGGCAGCATCTCCGAGGTGCAGACCGCGATCGATCATGTTAAAGTGAAGTTTGATATGTATATCATCGACTGTACGCTGATGGGTCGCATTGATCAAACGGTTATCGAAGCGCTTATGGGTGCACAGCCGGAAACGGAAAAAGGCGCGCTCGGCGTCATTGAGACTTACTCCGGCGCCAGTATTATCAAGGCGGCGGATGCTGCTGTGAAAGCAGCAAAGGTCAGCATTGTCGATCTGCGGTTGTCGCGCGGTATGGGCGGCAAGGGCGTTGTGATGCTCACCGGTGAGGTAGGTGATGTGACCGCCGCCGTCGAGGCAGGCAGCGACTACGCTGTTATGCAGGGCCTGTTCAGCAGCAAAGCCATCATGGCGGCGCCGCATGAGGATCTGTGGGAACATCTGTAATATAAAAAGACGAGTCGTGAGACTCGTTTTTTTATGGAGGAAATGCTATGACGACTATCTATTTTGTACGTCACGGACAGAGCGAAGCGAATCTCACCGCGTGCTTTGCCGGACACATTGACATCGCCTTGACCGATCTCGGTCGCAAGCAGGCGGCGTGTACCGCCGAATTTTTGGCAGATAAACCGTTGGCGGCGGTGTATACTAGTGATCTTGCGCGCGCTATGGATACGGGTCGTGCAATTTCTGAAAAGCATGGCTTGGATATTCGAACTCGCGCCGCCCTGCGAGAGATCGACGGCGGTGACTGGGAAGGCCGCCCCTTTGAATATTTGCAGCAGACCGATCCGATGTTTACAAAATTTATAAAGCATATCGGCGTTGCAACCTGTCCTAACGGCGAAAGCGTCGCAGATATGCTCGTACGTGTGCGCGACGCAGTAGGGGAGATCGTGAAAAATCATCCCGACGAAGCGGTGTGCGTCGTGTGCCACGGCACGCCGATCCGCGCAATGACCGCACAGCTGACGGGCGTTCCCGTGGAGGAGATGCACACGGTGCCATGGGCGAGCAACGCTTCGGTGACGGTCGCCGAATTTGCTGACGAGCAGCACGGTATACTTGTTGCCGCCGACTTAAACGCGCATCTAAAAGACCTTGTCAGCAAGTTGCCGGCAAACATATAAGTTGTCTCCCATCTTATGCAATAAGATGGGAGTTTTTTTGTATTTACCATTGAAATCGTGTTGTTCTTTTGCTATAATTAAATGAGATATATCCTGAGAGGAACAGACAGTGCTATGATTCGAAAAATCGACGCAGACGAACTGAAAAAGCAACAGCCTTTTGTAGATCAGGTCCGTCAACATTATTGTGATAAATACGCTGACCGCCTGCCAATGGCGTTCGTACGCACCTTTGGTTGCCAACAGAACGTTGCCGACTCGGAGCATATCAAAGGCATGCTCGCCGAGATGGGTTTCGGCTTCACTGAAACACCGGAGGAAGCGGATGTTATACTGTTCAACACCTGCGCCGTGCGTGAGCACGCCAGTGATCGCGTGTTCGGTAACGTCGGCGCGCTCAAACACATTAAGAAACGCCGCCCCGACGTACTTATTGCCGTGTGCGGCTGTATGGTACAGCAGGAACATGTGGCGGCACGATTCAAGGAGAGTTATCCTTTTGTCGGTCTGGTGTTCGGCACTCACGTGATACATCAATTTCCGCAGCTTTTGCTTGAAGCTCTGGGCAGTCGCCGTCAGTTGTCGGTGACGCCGCAGGAGGATGGTGTGATCGCCGAGGGAATGCCTGTGCATCGCGACGGTGAATTTAAGGCGTGGCTTCCCATCATGTACGGTTGCAATAATTTCTGTTCCTATTGCATCGTCCCGTATGTGCGCGGCCGCGAGAGAAGCCGCGAGCCGGATATCATTGTTGACGAGGCAAGAAAACTCGTCGAGCAAGGATATAAAGAGATCACCCTGCTCGGTCAAAACGTTAACTCTTACGGGAAAGGAGAGGCGCACGGTGTGGATTTTGCGGAGCTTTTGCGCCGTATTAACGCCATTCCGGGAGATTTCACCATTCGCTTTATGACCTCACATCCCAAGGATGCCACGCCTGCCTTGCTTGACACCATAGCGTCGTGCAAAAAGGTGTCGCGGCACTTTCATCTACCGTTTCAATCCGGTAACGACCGCATCCTTAAAGAGATGAATCGCCGCTAT
>JAFQFY010000054.1 GCA_017398485.1 Clostridia bacterium | reverse complement strand
GAATCCACCTGGTAGGTCGTTGGCACCTGTGAAATTGCAACTTGCTGCGCAAGCTGCATATAATTTTCCCTTGCGAGGTTAAACGCCTCGCATTTCGCCTGTCGGCGAAAACGAAAAAGTTTGCAACCACCGATGTTTTCGCAACGCGAAAACGCGTTGTTTCTGCTTACTACCTGCTCCCACCAAGCAAAAAACGCCCCGTGCGAAAGCACGAGGCGTTTGCTTGGCTGTTCCGAACCATTTAGATGCCAACGCATTATGCTTATGTTTGTTCAAAAGTATTAAACAATACATACAAGAAAAATAATTCCTGCTATACCTGCGACTTTCAATAGTACGATTGCAAATTCTCCGCCATCAAAATATTTTCCTACTTCAACAATTTGACGAATTATCGAAAATACAAGATAAGCAATTATCAAGCCTCCGATCCATAGAATATTATCCAGCACCCATTCTAAACATAAGAAGGCTATTATTGCTAATAATAAAAACAAATAACCCATACTATCACCTCCTCACATATTGAAATTATACTCAATACTTTAAGCATAGTCAAGAGGTTAAGTATGATAATATTAAGAAGGTGATAAAATGATTTCATATAAGCCATTTTATGAAACGCTTTTCAAAAAAGGAATAACCGAGTATAACCTCATTTTTAAGCAAGGCTTTTCTGCAAATACCTTGCATAGAATGAAAAAAGGCGAAGCAATAAACACAAAAACCCTTGATGCACTTTGTTATGCACTTGATTGTGAGGTTTGCGATATAATAGAATTCGTAAAAGAATAGCACCTGAAACCAAGTTTGGAATCAGGTGCTGTTTTTATTGTTTTGATTTAACTGTATTCACCGACGAAATCAGCATTACACGAATACTTGTGCAAGCGGAATCAAGATTTTTATAGGTTGCTTCATCGATGTAATTTGTTTTATATAAAAGATCAAGCCAATATCCTGTTTCGTTGGCTTCCTTTAGGGCAATTTGGAGTTTTGATATAAAGTCTGCTTTACCGTGAGCATATTGCGCTTCGCGGATATTTGCGCCGATAGATGTACCACTTCTGCCGATTTGATTGGAGATTATGTTTTCTTTTTTGAGTTTAAGTTCTTTGACGAGATTAATGATTGATACGGCGAAGTCTAACGACATATCTCGCAATTTGCTTTCGGACATTTTTATCACTTCCTATGTAGCTATTGTACTACAGTTTTTAGTGAAGCGCAAGGCTTTGCCTTGCGTGAAGTTATGCCTTACGGCATAATGAAGTATTGTGCTTCGCACAAAGTGAAGTTAAGCGTGCCGCCCACGCCCGCAGGCGCTTCATTTGCGAAGCAAACTTCACGCACCGAAGGTGTGCTTATCGTGCCGTAAGGCACACTTAGTTCCACCAAAACAAAAAGCACCGCCCGTAGGCGGTGCTCATTGTTTTGGTGGGAGCGGGTGGATTCGAACCACCGAAGTCGAAGACAACAGATTTACAGTCTGCCCCCTTTGGCCACTCGGGAACACTCCCAAATCCAACGTTAGTCATTATAACATACATTTACGCTTTGTCAAGGGAAAATTCAATTTTCGTTTGATTTTTTGTCTGAACATGCACAAGAATCCGCCGTTCGACACGGAATTTGCAATTTTTCTCTTGACGGCGCGGCGGAAACTTGGTATACTATGTCTGTTCTTAGAACACGCTACTGTGGCTCAGCAGGTAGAGCAGCTCACTCGTAATGAGCAGGTCGTCCGTTCGAATCGGATCAGTAGCTCCAAAACGCCCGAACGCGTATCGCGTTCGGGCGTTTTTGTTTGTTATTGAAAGCTGATATCCAACAGGCCGCTGGCGTCCTCCCAACGACCGCTTTCGGTCTTGGAGCCCATGACGATGGCGATGCAGGTCTTGCCTTCGCGCGTGGCGGAGGCGGCAAGGCAGTAACCGGCCTCGTCAGTCGAGCCGGTCTTGAGCCCCGTGGCACCGGCGTAGGAATACGCGTTGTTCTCTTGCACGAGACGGTTGGAGTTCTTCCACGTGACCGACTGTCCGGACAGCAGGGTGGTGTGTACAGTCGGTGTCGCGACCACCGTGGCGATGAGATCGTTTTCCAACGCGTGCGCGGCGATCTTGAGCATATCCGCGGCGGTGGTGTAATGGCCGTCGTCGTGGATGCCGTCGGGGTTGACGAAATGGGTGTTGGTGCAACCGAGCGCCTGTGCCTTTTCGTTCATCTTGTCGCAGAACAGGCGCAAGGCCGCGTGTTTATCAAGCGCGTCGTTGCCGTCGATCTTGCGCCCGATCTGCACCGCGAGCGCATAGGCGGCGTCGTTGCCGGAGGGCAACAGCATCGCCTGCAAGAGCTGTTCGAGCGTCAGACGCGTGCCGACCGCAAGATAGGCACGGCTGGATTGCGGATCGATCATATAGACCTCGTCTCCGACAGTGAGCGCGTCGTCCGCGGCGGCGTATTCCGTCGCGACGATGGCGGTCATCAGCTTGGTCATGCTCGCCGGGTAGCACTTGGCGTCAGCGTTCTTGGAGTAGAGAATGCGACCGTCGGTGACGTTACCCAAGATCACGTAGGGGGACGAGGTGTTGCGGTCAATAAAGCTTTTGGGCAGCGTTTTGCCGGTAGTCTGTGTGGTGCCGCTGACATCGGATTCGGTCGCACCGCCCGACGGTGAGCCGGACAGCGTTACCGCCACCACGACCACGGCAAGCACGGCGGCGAGAACGACTGCACCCACCGCGAATATCCATTTCTTTTTATTCATGCGCATTCGTCTTCTGCGCCGTAAATGCATTCCCATCGAAAACGCCGTCCTTTATTTTATCATCTTATCTATTGTACAATAGCCGCTCGCAAAAATCAAATCTTTTTTTGCCACGCGCCGCGCGCCGTCGTTAGGCTCACTTGGAATACGGAGGTATGCCGCGTTCGCCTGCCTTGCCGCGCGCCGCGTGGCAGAAAAAAGCCGATTTCCGCGCCGCGCGCCGTCGTTAGGCTCACTTGGAATACGGAGGTATGCCGCGTTCGCCTGCCTTGCCGCGCGCTGCGTGGCAAAAAAGCCGATTTCCGCGCCGCGCGCCGTCGTTATACGATGGTAATGCCCGTATAATAATACTGCAATATCTCCTGCCACGTATATCCTTGTTTTGCCAAATGGTTGGCGCCGCACTGACTCATGCCGACGCCGTGCCCGTATCCCTGCACGGTAAAGGTGAAGCCATCTGCCGTGCAGGCGACGCGAAAGGTCGCCGAGCGCAGATCGAGGGCGGAGCGCAACGCCGTGCCGGCGAGGGTCTTGTTCCCGACCGGCATGGACAGCACCATGCCGCTGTCTGACAGGGTGGGATCGCCGAACCACGACGTCGGCTCGTCTGACAGAGAGAGGGCGCCATCCGCCGCGCACAGGGCGGTCTTGACCTGCGCGGCGGTCATCGTGACGGAGGTTTCATAATTGGCGACGAGTTTATCGCCCGGACTCGCGACCGACTGCAAATACGGCACCGCGGTACCCCATACGTTCTCGGCGGATTCCGTGGCGCCGTTGCTCATGGCGAAATAGCACGCGTCGATCCACTCGCCGTTATAGGTCATATACCGACCGAGCACCGCGTCGACGGCGGCGCACAGCGCGGCGTAATAGTCGTCAAACTTATCTCCCCATCGCGCACGCAATTTTTCGGCGGTGTATTCCTGCGGAAATCGGTCGTCGGGCGAGGTAAAATCGGCGTTGTCGGGCGCCGCCTCGGAGTTGTTCTGTGCGATGCGGTGACGGCGACCGTAATATGTATAGGCGGCGACCGCCTGTGCCTTGAGCGCTTCGGCGTGGTAGGTGGGGGACATCTCGAACGCCAGCGTGCGAACGAGAAACTCGCGGCAGGACAGTTCGTAGACGGTGTCGCCCGACAGCACGCGCCAAACGGTTTGCGCGTTGGGCGCGGCAATTGTGTCGCTCGGCGGTGTCGTATCCTGAGGAGAGGACACGGTCGGCTCGTCGCTCGGCGCGTGCGACAGCGCCGGCAACGGCAACGCGAGCAACGCGGCGGCGACGAGACCCAGTAACACGGCGTAGCCTTTCATGGAGTTCTCCCTTTCTTTGCCTTGACTTTACCGATAAAACGGATTATAGTATAAACAGACTTGTCGGCACAGTTTGTCCTACGCAACATCTATATGCGCGTGTGCCGAAAACTATTCATCGGAAAGGCGGCTTTTCACTATGCGTAAGAAAAAAGCAACCGTATGGCATTGGACACCGCGTGCCATGCTGATCCTGGGCGGCGTTATGACCGCTGTTACCGTTCTTTTACGCGTGTTGCTGCTGCCGCTTTTGCATGACGGGGAGACCGGCCGTTTTCAGACGAACTACGTGGCGATCGCCGTTTCGGCGGTGACGGTGCTGGCGCTCGTGTATCTGGCGCGGCATACCTACCGTCCGCGCGTGGATATCGCGCCCGATCACTCGCTCTTCACGGCAGTGGCGGCGATTGGTGCCGGTGCGGTGCTCGGTATCTGGACGGGGTATCATGCGGTGCAGTGGTTGCTCGACGGGATCATGCCGTTACCCGTGCAGGTGCGTGTTACCACGCTGACGCTGGTGCTTCTGTACGCCATGTTTGCGTTCGGCTTACTTGGGGCGATCGGCATGATCGTCTGGGGCTTTCAGGTGGCGGCGGAGTCCGGCACCCGTCGCGGCATGGCGTCCTGGTGGATGCTCGCGCCGGTCATGTGGGCGTGGTTCCGCCTGGTATGGTTTGAGATGGCGTATTCCAACAGCGTCGGCTGGACGGAGAAGTTCTTCGACTTCCTGATGGTCATCGCCCAACTGCTGTTTTTGTTCAAGTTCGCGCGCTTTGCCTCCGGCATCGGGAAGGTCACCACCGGCGGTATGCTGGCATACGGTATGGTGACGGCGTTGTTTTCGTTGTCGGGAGCGCTGACGCGTGTGATCCTGTATTTCTACGGCGGTGCGCAGGCACACGCCGCCAGCCGTTTGGCCGGCATTGCCGATTTTGCCATCGGCGCGTTTGCGTTTGCGTTCTGTTGGGCGTTGTCGCTCGCCTGTAAACGCGCGTCGCTCGATGCGGTCGTCACGGAGGAGGAACTTGCCGACGACGATACGCCCTACGATCCGTCGCTCGAGCCGTTGCTCGTATTGGACGACGGCGACGAGGGGAACAGCCAACCGTAAAATCCGGTCCAAACGGGGGACAGCGTATCACGCAGCAGCTCCTCTGCGGTGGAGCACCGATAATGGTGCACGTCGCGCGGCGGCGTGCTCATGCGTGCGCAGGAAAACCCCACGATATTGTCGCTTTGTGCCAGACTGCCGCCGTGCAGTCTGGCACATTCTTTTGCCACGGCGAGAGCCTGCGCGTCGTCGATGGGTGCGGCGGTGGTGACGGTCACGGTCAGACAGGATGCCTGCTCCTGTAAGCGTACCCAGATCGGTTCTTTCGGCGCGGCCGCGCAGGCGGCTCGCAACAGGTTGACGGCGGCAAGGCTGAGCAGACGTGGGTGCAGCAGGGTGTGGAAGTTGATGATGGTATCCTTGGCAGGGAACAGCAGAAGCGGATAGCCCAGCCCGGCGGCGAGGTATTGGGTAGCAGTGAGCAGATGCTGCAGATGGGACGCGGGGTTGCCCCATACCAGTACGCGTGAGCTGCCGGCTGCCTGTAACACCTCGCGGTTTTCCAGTTCTCCCAGCTCACGCAGCTTTTGACAATATTCGATGCGCTGGGCGGTGGTTTGTTCCTCGTATGGGGCGGCGGTGATGAAATACGCCGCCAGGTGCTCGCGTTGCGAGCCTTCATCGGCGTTGCCGACGGTGGGTATCGGGATCGTTTTGTCCGGCATGGATAAACTCCTTTTATTGATAATGAACACTGTTTTTATCGGAAAAAGAAACGGTTTGTACAAAAATCATAAAAGTGGCGCAGATGGGTTAAAAATTAAACAAACTCCTTGCAATTCTTGAAGTTTTAGGGTAAAATAGGGAAAGACCAAAATAAATGGAGGTAATTTATCATGGCAGTTAAAGTTGCAATCAATGGTTTCGGCCGTATCGGCCGTCTGGCGTTCCGCCAGATGTTCGGCGCTGAAGGCTACGAGCTGGTCGCGATCAACGACCTGACCAAGCCCAGCATGCTCGCTCATCTTCTCAAGTACGATACCGCGCAGGGTCGTTACGACGGTCACACCGTCGTGGCAGACGACGAGGCCGGCACCATCACCGTCGACGGCAAGGTCCTGAAGATCTACGCCGAGAAGAACGCGGCGGATCTCCCCTGGGGTGAGATCGGTGTGGACGTTGTCCTCGAGTGCACCGGTTTCTACTGCTCGAAGGAAAAGAGCCAGGCGCACATCGACGCCGGCGCGAAGAAGGTCGTCATCTCTGCTCCCGCGGGCAAGGACCTGAAGACCATCGTTTATTCCGTTAACGAGAAGACCCTGACCGCTGAGGATACCATCATCTCCGCGGCTTCCTGCACCACCAACTGCTTGGCTCCCATGGCCAAGGCTCTCAACGACTACGCGGCGATCCAGAGCGGTATCATGACCACCGTGCACGCTTACACCGGTGATCAGATGATCCTCGACGGCCCGCATCGCAAGGGCGACCTGCGCCGTGCTCGCGCCGGTGCGCAGAACATCGTTCCCAACTCCACCGGTGCCGCGAAGGCGATCGGTCTGGTTATCCCCGAGCTCAACGGTAAGCTCATCGGCTCCGCGCAGCGCGTTCCCACCTGCACCGGCTCCACCACCATCCTGGTGGCCGTCGTTAAGGGCAAGGACGTCACCGTGGAAGGCATCAACGCCGCGATGAAGGCTGCTGCTTCCGAGTCCTTCGGCTACAACGAGGACATGATCGTGTCTTCCGACGTGATCGGCATCCGCTACGGTTCTCTGTTCGACGCGACCCAGACCATGGTTGCGAAGATCGACGAGGACACCTATCAGGTGCAGGTCGTGTCTTGGTACGACAACGAGAACTCCTACACCAGCCAGATGGTCCGTACCATCAAGTACTTCGCTGAGCTGTAATTCGCGACGCGATAATCGTCCCCGACGGCAAACGCCGTCGGGGATTTTTCATCGCTTTTATCTTGTTCTTTTCTATACGCGGCAACCATGGTAATTGTTGTTATGCAAAACAAAACGCCGACGACACGGCCGTGTCGTCGGCGTTTTCACTGTTTTATTTTGTCAATGCTTGTTCAATGATCGCGCGCGCACGCTCGCTGATGGTGTCGGTGCGGTGGCCGGCGATATAGTCGGCGTCGAGGATCTCCGCGACCTCGATATAGGCGTGGAGACGATAGGGGAAGCGTCCCTTTTCGTACCGCAGGGCGAGCACCGCGACGGGGCATTTGGCGGTGGTGGCGATCTTAAAACTGCCGTTGTGGAAGTCGAGCAGCTCTTCGCTTTCTTTGTTGCGTGTGCCCTCGGGATAGATGCCGATATTCAGCGCGCGTTCGCTGATGTATTGTGCGGCCTGCTTGATGGTGGTGACCGCCTTGCGCGGATTTTCGCGATCAATAGGGAGATAGGAAGCGCGGCGCATGATCGCGCCGATCAGCGGAATGCGGAAATTCTCCGGCTTGGACACCCAGGCTAAATCGTGGTTTTTGAGTGCCGCCGCCGTGGTCAGCGGATCGAACGCCGAGCGGTGGTTACACACCAGCAAAAACGGACGGTCGACAGGCAGTTTTTCGGTGCCGCGCACGAACACGCGCGTACCGCCGAGCAACACCACCCATTCGGCGGTGGCGCTGATAAAGCGATAAAAGCGCCGCCGCGCCGCCGACGGCATCGCCTGCCGCATGAAGCAGGAATAGATGAACAGCACCGTCAGCTGAGCCGCGACACCGACGGCGTAGGCTCCGATGAGTAACAGCGGTATCCACCACGCCGAGAGGGCAGGACACACGGCGCAAACAACGGCGGTTGCGACAACCGACGCAGCGCACAGGATTGCGTGAATGAGCATAAGCGACCTCCTTTTTGCAGAAATCACCTGTACAGTATACTGGATTTTCGCCTGTTCGTCAAGACGGGCAATACAAAAGACGCCCACCTCGCGGTGGGCGGCTTTTTCTGACAATGATTTGTTGTAGCCCTTCATGGCCTCAAAGCACTCGCTG
>JAFQFY010000053.1 GCA_017398485.1 Clostridia bacterium | reverse complement strand
CATCAGATACGCCAACGCCGCGACCTTAGTAATGCCGAACACGGCGGCAACCTCCGCACCCGCACCCTGCGTCATTTCCAGCGCCTCAGTGTCGATCAGATTGGAGATGCCGTAACACACCGCCAGCGTGCCGACGACGTTCTCCTTGGCGATAAAGCCGGTGACCGCGGCGGCGGCAAGCTGCCACGCTTTGATACCGACGATCGGCACCAGCACGACCGCAATGGGGCCAGCGATGGTCGCGAGGATCGAGGTGTTTTCCGCACCCTCCGCAACCAACGTCAAGCTCCAGTTGAACGCCTGCATAACGTACACGACTGCGTTACACAGCAGAATGATGGTGCCTGCCTTGACGATGTACGACCAGCCGCGGCTGAGCATCGACATACACGCGCGCTTCAGCGACGGCGCCTTGTACTCAGGCAGTTCGATGATGAAGAAGGACTTGCGGTTCTTGTGACCCGCAATCTTGTTGACCAGCAGCGCGCCGAGCAGGATGATCACGATGCCGACAAAGTACATCAGCGTACCGACCCAGGACGCCTCGTCAAAGAACGCGCCCGCAAACAAAGCGATGACCGGCAGCTTCGCGCCGCAGGGCATAAAGGGAGTCAGCATCGCGGTCGCGTTGCGCTCGCGCTCGTTGCGGATGGTGCGCGCCGCCATAACGCCGGGGATGGCACAGCCCGTGCCGATGACGAATGGAATGACCGACTTGCCGCTGAGACCGACCTTCTTGAAGATCGGGTCCAGCACCACCGTCGCGCGCGCCATATAGCCGCAGTCCTCCAGCAGGGCAATAAGGAAGTACATCACCATCACCAGCGGCAGGAAGCCGACGACTGCGCTGACGCCGCCGATGATGCCCTCGGTGAGCAGCGCGACGAGGAATTCGTTGCCGCCCGCGAGCAGACCGCCGACCCATTCCTTGAACATATCAATGAATGTCACGAGGCCGGGGATAACCGTCCCGTTCGCGAACTCATAGCCCTCGGCGATCCACGAGCCGACCCACGCCTGCGAGATCTGAAACACCAAAAACATCATCGCCGCGAAGATCAACAGACCCGCGATCGGGTTGGTGAGCACCGCGTCGACCTTATCCTGCACGTTGTGCTCCTTGGTGAGCACCTTGCGGGTCTCGACCTCGGCGACGATGCCGCCCACGAACGCAAAGCGCTTGCGATCTGCGTCGACGACCGCCTTTTTGTCGGTCAGGTCGACGTCGCCCTGCTCATAGGGGGCGATCTGCGCCTTTCCCGCATGCGCGATTGCCGCCTTGACGAGCTCGGCGAGACCCTCCCCGGTGGTCGACGCGGTTGCCACCACGGGGCAGCCAAGCTTCGCCGACAGCGCAGCGGCATCGATGACGGTCTCTTTTTTCTTGTTGACGTCCGTCTTGTTGAGCGCGACGACGACCGGCACGCCAAGCTCGAGCAACTGCGTCGTAAAGAACAGACTGCGGCTGAGGTTGGTCGCGTCAACGATGTTGATGATGACGTCGGGGTTCTCGTTCTTCACGTAGGAGCTGGTGACGCTCTCCTCCGATGTGAAAGGCGACATCGAATACGCGCCCGGCAGGTCAACAGCAATGAGCTGCTCACCGCCCGCGTAGGATTTCTTGATCGCGGCTTCCTTTTTGTCCACCGTGACACCCGCCCAGTTGCCGACCTTTTCATTGCGGCCGGTGAGCGCGTTATACATCGTGGTCTTGCCACTGTTCGGATTACCCGCAAAGGCAATTCTCATGATGTTTTCCTCCTTATGTTGACTTTTGTTTTCTATACTTTTACAGGTCTGCCTGCGAAAAATATACGATATTATGTAGTTAGTCGACGCTAACCGAGAGGGAAAAGCAATCAGCGGACTGTTTTTCGGCCTTATTCGTAGAGAACGATGGCCTCAGCCAGCTGATCGTCTATGTTGTAGCGGCCGTCCTTGATGGAGACCACGCAGCTACCCTTGCGGCGGGACACCACCGTGATGGGCTCACCGCTGTAACATCCGAGCGAAAACAAAAACGCATCGAGTTCTTCGTCGTCAGTTTCGATACGCCGGATGATGTATTCCTTGCCGATCTCGGCGAGTTTTAAGTTCATAGCTTCACGACCTAACCAAATCCATCTGTGTGCCCACCCAAAAAGCAGTTAGCGCGCCCTAACTCGTTGGTATAATACCACTCATATAGCGGTTTGTCAAGAAGTTTTCCAAAATTTTCGAGAGTTTGTTATGAGCAAACTACAAATAGGATTGTAGGGGCGAATGGGAATTTGGAGACTGATTTATATGTGAAAACAACAGGAATTGTACGCCGTATTGAGGAATGTGGTATAATAGGACAAAAGTCGACAAAACCGCATAAACACTAGGGTTTTCGCTGATTTTTGTTGGGCTCGGATTTGCATAAATTTGAGTGAAAATCTGCTGATTTCGACTTAAAATGCGAAGGGATGGACGTTTTTTGCTGTTGCGTTCGGCTAAAACTAAATATTCAAACTGTTACAAAGCCGGATGAGCTATAGACTTATCCGTTTATTTAAACTTACTTTTTAAGCAGATATATGTGGATGAATTCCCGCACTGAATTCCACTTCAATTTGCACTGTGGAATTTACAAAGTTGATTTTATATGGACTTATCCTTCTAAAGACTTGACGAAATAAGAAAAGCGTGCTATAATATAAAAAATTAGATAGTTATAATTACATTAATGGATCCAGCTGTCTGCAGAGAAAACTGGATCCATTTTGTTTTTTAGCAGTAAAATTGACTAAATATAAAAGGGGATAGAATTATGGAAGTTCAACTTCAGGAGCTTATTGAGCAGATTAAGAAGGATGGTGTTGAAACCGCTGAAGCAGAAGCCAAGGCTATCGTTGAAGCGGCAAAGTCAGATGCCGAAAAGATTATTGCCGATGCACAGGCACAGGCAGATAAAATCTTATCCGGTGCAAAAACTGAAACTGAGCGAATGGCGAAATCAAGTGAAGATGCTATTCGTCAGGCAGGTCGTAATCTG
>JAFQFY010000052.1 GCA_017398485.1 Clostridia bacterium | reverse complement strand
TTCGAACCGCTGTTGCCGGCGTGAGAGGCCGGAGTCTTAGGCCACTTGACCAACGGGCCATGTAATGGTGCACCTTCAGGGACTCGAACCCTGGACACCCTGATTAAGAGTCAGGTGCTCTACCAACTGAGCTAAAGGTGCATAAGTCACCAGCGGCTCTGCAAAAGCCGCTTGACTATAATACACTAAGCGTCCCCATTTGTCAAGAGAAAAATTCATAAAATTTCAAAATTTTCCGTCGATCGCCATCAGCGCAAAAAATTCATAAGATTTTCCCACCATTCCACGATCTTAAAGCGCACGATATACCGTTGCCCGCCGCCTACCAGGTCTGCCTGCGCGCTGTCCAGCATATCCAGTGCCGCGTCACTCTCCATCGCCGCGCCGGCGCACAGCGGCGGATACACCACGCACCACCAGTTCTTCCCCTCGCCGCTGCCGATGGTGAAGCGCACCGCGTCGTAGGTGCCTGCCGGCAGGGTCGCCGCGTCATACTGTCGGGTGGTGAAATACATGCGGCACAGCGACGCATCCACCGCATAGTCGTAGCCGGCATCGGCTACAGTGCGTTGCGCCACCGCTTGCAGCTCCGGCAGGCGCGCCTCGGCGAGCGCGAGTGCTTCGTTTGCGTTTTCGGCGCCGTCGAGCCAGCCTGCCGCCGCCTCCACCACCGCGTCACGCACCGCGAGCTTTAACGCCTGATCCTCGTCGCTGTCGGAGTTGGCGAGAATGTGCAGGCGCACCACGTCGCCGCGCAGATCCTCGCAACGCCCGTAAAACCCACACAGCGACACCGCCAAGCACAGCACGAGTCCTCCGATACCGGCACGCAAAAACCGCTTTGACAACATAAAAATCCCGTCCTCTCTGTCGTTGTAGACAAAGTATGGACGGGATTTTACCAATTTATTCAATTCGGTTACCGTCGCACGGACGGCACACGAACGCCACGGGAAATTCGCGCGCGAGCGTCGCCGCACACGCTTCGGCCTGCCGTTCATCCGCAAACACGGCGAACACCGCCGAGCCGCTGCCGGTCATCTGCGCCGCGAGCGGCGAAAAATTCGCCATGCGCGCGCGGATGGCGCGCACACCCTCGATCGCGGTCGCCGTCTCAAAGGCGTTGCACACCGCATCACACAGGCCGACGAGATCGCCGCGCCGCAATGCCGCGACCGCCGCCGCATTATCGGGACGCACAAGCGTCGTTGCCTCGTCCAGCGCGGCGTACGCCGCCGCCGTCGACACACCGTCGGTCGGCTGTGCGACCACGATACAGCAATCCGGCATCGGCGGCAACGCTTGCAGTTTCTCCCCGATACCCGTCACCATTACCGTGCCGCCGCACACACAAAACGGCACGTCGGCGCCCACCTGCGCACCCATCGCGCACAAGGCGTCGGTCGACAGGCGCGTATCGTACAGCCGATCCAGCGCCAACAGCGCCGCCGCCGCATCTGCCGAGCCGCCGCCCATGCCTGCCTGCTGCGGAATACGCTTTTCCAGCGTCATACGCACGCCGCCTGATACCCCCGTTTCGCGCAGAAATACCTGCGCGGCGCGGTAAGCGGTGTTTTTCTCGGTCGGGCACACCGCCGCACCGCTCACGACGAGCGTCACGCCGCCGTCGGTCTCCTCGGCGGTCAGTACGTCATAGCAGTTGATCGACTGCATGATGCTTTCCAACTCATGATAGCCGTCCTCGCGCTTGCCCACTACGTCGAGCGTAAGGTTGAGCTTCGCCGCGGCGTATACCGTCACCTGCATATTCAACTCTCCTTGCCGTTCCGCTTGGGCTTGATGCGGTTGCCGTCCTTGTCGACGATCACAATGCTCTCAAGCTGGGCACTCAAATTGCCGCGGAATGCGGCGATATATTCCGCGCGCAGTGCCTGCCGTTCGGCAGTCTCCTCGGCGGTCAGCTCGCGCTGCTTCGCTAAGCGCGCCAGCTCGTTAATGCGATCGATCTTTTTCTGTTCCATCGTATTCACCCTTATGTTTTTTCTGCCTGTTTGAATATACGGTCAAAATAGGTTTTGCTGCTCTCACCGCTCGGGCGCAGATACCGTCCGAGACCCATGAGGCTGTCTGCCTGCCGCGTGACGCGGTTGACGCGGCTCTCGCAGGTCAGCGTCGCACGAAACCCCAGCTCCTTTAGCACGGGCAACGCCTCGGCGCACATCGCGCCGTAAGGGTAGGTGAACGCCGTCGGCGTCACCCCGACGAGCTCGGTGAGCAGCTCTTGCGCCGCAGTCAAGTCCTCGCGCAAGGCGGCGGTGTATTGCTCCGCCGTCTCGGCGGCGCGTTTGAGCGTCCCCTTGCGCTTACCTGCCTCGCAATAATGCATGTCGAAGCTGTGGTTTTGGATCTCCACCAAACCGCTGTCGGTCATCTCGCGCATCTCCTGCCACGTCAGGTGGGAATACAGCGCGTGGCCGCTCTGTGCCGGTGCGTCGGAGTACGCCTGCGACCACTTGCACACGGGCGATATGACAGCCTTCATGCCGTATTTTTGCAACAGCGGAAAGGCGTAGAGGTAGTTGTTGTAATAGCCGTCGTCAAAGGTAAGCATGATCGGTTTTTCGGGCAAGGGTTTGCCGTGATCGACATAGTCGAGCAGGTCCTGCACCACGATCGTTTCGTATCCCTGTGCACGGATATACGCCAAATCCTGTTCGAGCAGAGTCGGAGAAACGACGTAGCGTCCCTGCCGCGCGGCATCGTCCAGCACGCTGTGATACATGATGATCGGCAGCGACACCGTGCCGTCGTCGACGGCGACCGCGGTCGCGGCGCGCTGACGCGTCACCGCCGTTTCTCCCACACCGACCGCCACGAGCACGGCAACCAAGCCGCACAGCAACGCGCGTTTGTATTTATGCCACGAAAACAGGCACACCATACCCACACCCCCTACCCCATACATAGTACGGCGACAGGAGAATTATGCGGATTATTCCTCGCTCGCGTCGGTGAGCAACGCCACCGCCTCGTTATCCGAGAGGGTGGTCACGGAGGCGAGCTTGCGCTGAATCTGGCGCGTGCGCACGCCGACGAGCTTGTCCAGCTCGTCGCTCGCCTGTTCCAGTCGGTTCTGCGCGGCCTCGATGGCACTGCTGAACTTCTCAAACTCGGTCTTGACCGCGCCGAGCACCTTCCATACCTCGCCCGAGCGCTTCTGAATGGCGAGGGTACGGAAACCCATTTGCAAGCTGTTGAGCACCGCCGCCATGGTGGTCGGGCCGGCGATATTCACGTGATAATCCCGTTGCAGAGTCTCCACCAGACCACGGCGCACCACCTCGGCATACAGGCCCTCGATGGGCAGGAACATGATGCCGAAATCGGTGGTGTTGGGCGGATCAATGTATTTATCACGGATATCCTTGGCAAAGGCGCGGATGCGCGCGTCCAGCGCGCTGCCCGCCGCCTTGACCGCGTCGGGATCGCCGGTATCGTAGGCATCGAGCAACTGCGTATACGCATCCACCGGAAATTTGGCGTCGATCGGCAACCACACGGTGCCGTCGTCGTTGCCGGGCAGCTTAATGGCATATTCGACGTAATGCGTACTGCCCGGGCGGGTCTTGACGTTCGCCTCGTACTGATCGGGCGACAGGATCTGCTCCAGGATCGCGCCGAGCTGGAATTCGCCCAGCACGCCGCGCGTCTTGACGTTGGAAAGCACTTTTTTCAGATCGCCCACGCCGCTGGCGAGGTTACGCATTTCACCGAGGCCGGCGTACACCTGCTCCAAACGCTCGTTGACGAGTTGGAACGACTGGCTGATGCGGTCGTTGAGCGTCTTTTGCAACTTCTCGTCCACCGTCTGCCGCATCTGCTCGAGCTGGCGGTTATTCTCCTGCCGAATGGTGTCGAGCTGACCCGACACCGCGCGACGAATATTTTCGAGGCTATCGGTCATCGTCTGGTTAGCCTGCCCCTGCGCGGTGAGCAACACTTGGCTCATCGCCTGCACACTTTGGGTGTTTTCCTGGCGTCCGGCACGCTGTTCCGCGAGCAGAGTCGCTTCGAGATGGCTGACCTTGTCCTGCAACACCTTGATCTGATCGTCATTCTTCTGACGGCGTGCCGCCGCGAGCATAACGATGACCGCGATCAGCAACACCGCGATCAGCGCACACAGGCCGAGAATAATATACTCCATATTTTACCCATCCTTTATATCGTATCGTCGTCATCGTCGTCGGAGCGACCGCCTTTGCGTAATTCGCCCTCGCTGTATTGACGGGGAACGGTCGGATCCTCCTTGGGCAACAGACGCTTGTCCTCAAACACGCTCTCCTGCTTTTCAGCGGCGGTCTCCTCGACGTCGAGGTTGAGGTCACGGCGCAACTGCTTATCCGCGTCGGGGTGCATCGCGTAATAGGGGTCGATCATCGTCTTTTTTACGAGCGGGAAGATGATGAACTGGATCAGCAACGAGCGAAGCGACGGCAACAGCAGGGCGCACGCGATAGCCACCAGCGTGATCATCAGCATCGAGGGGATCGCCAACATCAGCGCCGCCGCAACAGCATACAACGCGATGAGAATGACCGAGATGAGCAGGTTTTGTTTGACACCGGCAACGGCAAACTTAAACGCGTTCATGTACACCGTCTTGGTGTCCAGCTTAAAGGTGACCACCATCATCGGAATATAGTATTTCATCCAAGTAAAGGTCAAATAGCCGAAGACCGTCACGGCCATGACCACGTAGTCGATGACGCCGGGCTGCATCGGCATGAGACCCGTCGTATCAAACCCGAAAACGCCCCACAGCTCGGGCGCTAATCCGAGCAAGTAGTAAAAAGCGTTATAGATCAACACGGCGGTGACCAGCAGGTTGATGATGCCGATCGGCAACGCCTGCCGCCAGTTTTTCTTGATGGTCTTGAAAAAATCGTGGGTGACGAACGCGTGCTTTTCGCGCGCGTAGTTGCGTGTGATCTTGCACAGACCCACATCCGCCAGACCGCGCGTGACGATCGGCAGATTCATCAGCAAAAACAGCAGGTTCGCCACGAACAGATCCCAGAATTTTCGCCCGTAGATCTCAAAAAACACGATCGGTGCGCGCTTCTTGGGCGCGTCCTTCTCGATGCCGGGACCCTCCTTGTCGTAATTGAACAGACCTCCGAATAAACCAGCCATGAGACATCCTCACTTTCCGTGTCCGAAAAAATTCAGATCAATAATCGCGCGAAAACCACGCGCAACAGTATATCCAACAAGCCGACGAACACCGCCGCCAGCAAAAACAGCAAAAATCGCAAGCAATACAGCCGAAAACCCGACCATAAGCCGCCGCAGGAGGCTGACGGCAACAACTGGCGGCACAGCCGCGTCGACATGCGCAGGCTCTCGACCGCCGCCATCACCAGCACGACAGCGACAAGCAAGCCGTGCGGCATCACGAGCAACAACGCGGTGAGAATACCGACGCCGCCGACGGCGTAATAGTACGCCTCGGTCATACCGAGACCCAGCCCGTAAAACAGCGGCACGAGCAACACAAACGGCGCGCCGCAGGGCCACAGACCCAGCAAAAACAGCGCCGCGAGCAACACGACCGAGGAAAACACCGACGAAAACAAGGCGCCGAGCCAGCCGAGCACGCCGCTTTCCACGGCGTTCAGGCGCAACAGCCCTCCCCAGTCGGACGGCTCGCGCGCAACGGCAACGTAGGTGAGCACGCCGCACAATACCCCGAGCAAAAACAGCCCGACGAACGGAAACAGCCGCCGATTATCGCGGATAAAGGTGACCGTTTGCCGCCGACGGCGAGTGGTTGTCCGTTTCATACACATTCCCCCTTGCAAAAATGTGTATGCAGACGGACCGAATAATAGAACGAAAAGCGGAGTAAGCCGCCGCCTACTCCGCTTGGATACATCAGTGCTTGCGCATATTCACGCCCAACACTCCGCCGATACCGCCGCACAGCACCAATGCCGCCAGCTTGATAACGGCGTTGCCGCCGTCCACGCCGGCATAACGGACAAACCCGGCCAGCAATATCAGCAAAAACAGCGTAAATCCACAGGCGACACCGAGCAACAGGCCCTTTTGCCCTGCCACCGCCGCCGCGACCAGACCGGCGAGAAACGCGCCGCAGGCCGCCGCCGCGATCGCCAGCGGCAACACCGCCGAGCGCGGTACGTCCACCGATCGGACCAACAGCGCCATAAGCATGAGCAGCACCGTACAGCCGATCGTGCCGACGGCAGTGCCGATCAGCCACGGCCGTAACCAGCGCGCGAAAAACGATGAGGCTTGATTATGCGCTTTCATGTGTATTCCTCCCCACTTGTTCTATCCAACGATATGCCCAAACCGAGAGGATTATACCTGAATATCAGATATCGTCATCGTCATCATCGTCATCGTCCACCGGGGTATCGTGCTTGGTCTCGACCGACTGGATCGCCCACTTCATGAACTGGATCTTGGTGCGATCGGCGCCCGACTCGATGGTGATGGTGTCGTCCTTGATGCTGACGACGCGGCCCTTGATGCCGCCGATGGTGGTCAGCTCGTCGCCGACGCGCAGGTTGTTGCGCATCTGCTGCTCTTCCTTCTGTTTCTTCTTCTGGGGACGGATCATCATGAAGTACATCAGCACCACGATGAGGATCAGCGGCAGGAAAGACAACAGCGAGGACCAAATATCCCCTTGCGGTTTAGTTTCGTCCGCCAAAAGCATGAAATTATTCAGAAAATTCATAATATATTCCTCCAACTTTCAGAATTTACTAACATTATATAATTAAAAACGGAAAAGTGCAAGTGTTCGCGTAAGATTTTACAAATTATTTAAATACGCGTGTCGAGGCGGTTGGTGTATTTTCGATAAAATTCCTCAAACCGTCCCTCGTCGAGGGCTTCGCGGATGCGTTCCATCAGAGTATTGTAGAAATACAGGTTGTGCATCACCGTCAGGCGCATGCCCAGCATCTCCCCGGCTTTGAGCAGATGGCGGATATAGCCGCGCGAATAATTGCGGCAGACGGGGCAGTCGCATTCCTCGTCCAAGGGACGCGGATCGTCGGCGTATTTGTTGTTGATGAGGTTGCGGTGTCCCTGCCAGGTAAAAATATGCCCGTGGCGCGCGTTGCGCGAGGGCATGACGCAGTCAAACAGGTCGACGCCGCGATGCACCGCCTCCAAAATATTCTCCGGCGTGCCGACGCCCATCAGATAGCGGATCTTATCCTTGGGCATGTGCGGCTCGACCGCCTCGATCATCTCGTACATCACCTCGGCAGGCTCGCCGACCGCCAGGCCGCCGATGGCGTAGCCGTCAAGGTCGAGCTCGGCGATCTCCTGCATGTGGCGCGCACGCAGATCCGCAAAAGTACAGCCTTGGTTGATACCGAACAGCAGTTGGCGCGGATTGACCGTGTCGGGCAGGGAATTGAGCCGTGCCATCTCGGCTTTGCACCGTTTGAGCCAGCGCGTCGTGCGCTCACAGGAGGCGGCGGAATAGTCGTATTTCGCCGGATTCTCCACGCACTCGTCAAACGCCATGGCGATAGTCGAGCCGAGATTCGACTGGATACGCATACTCTCCTCGGGGCCGATGAACAGCTTTTTGCCGTCGATGTGGGAGGAGAAGTACACGCCCTCCTCCTTGATCTTGCGCAGGCCGGCGAGCGAAAACACCTGAAAGCCGCCGCTGTCGGTGAGAATGGGCCCGTCCCAGCCGGTGAACTTGTGTAATCCTCCCATGCGGCGCACGAGCTCGTCGCCCGGGCGCACGTGCAGGTGGTAGGTGTTGCACAGCATCACCTGACAGTGCAGGTCTTTAAGGTCAAGCGCGGATACGCCGCCCTTGATCGCGGCAGAGGTCGCCACGTTCATAAAAGCCGGCGTCTGCACCGTGCCGTGCGGCGTTTCAAACACACCGCGGCGCGCCGCGCCCTCGGTTTTGATGACATTCATCATAGGAATGGTCTCCTTTTATACAATCAACATGCAATCGCCGAACGAAAAGAAGCGATACTTCTCCTCCACCGCGTGGCGATAGGCATTCATCGTATGCTCGTAGCCGGCAAAGGCGCTCACGAGCATGATAAGGGTGCTTTCGGGCAGGTGGAAGTTGGTGATCAGCCCGTCCAGCACCTGAAATTCGTAGCCGGGATAGATGAAGATGCTCGTCCAGCCGTCTGCCGGCTCGACGCGACCGTCGGTCAGCCCGACGCTCTCCAGCGTGCGGCAACTGGTGGTGCCCACGCCGATGACGCGACCGCCGCGCGCGCGTGTGCGGTTGATGATCTCGGCCGTTTCGGCGCTCAATTCGTAATGCTCGGCGTGCATGGTGTGGTTTTCGATGACGTCCTCCTTGACGGGGCGAAAGGTGCCGAGCCCGACGTGCAGGGTCACGTACGCGACCTCAACGCCCTTTGCTTTGATCTTCTCGAGCAGTTCGGGGGTGAAATGCAGACCGGCGGTCGGTGCGGCGGCACTGCCGACCTCACGCGAATACACCGTCTGGTAGCGCTCGCCGTTTTCCAACTTTTTCTTGATATACGGCGGCAGGGGCATCTGCCCGACGCGCTCGAGTGCGTGATAGAAATTGCCCTCACAGGTGAATTTTACCAGGCGGTTGCCGCCCTCGACGACCTCCAGCACCTCGGCGGCGAGCACGCCGTCGCCAAAGACGATGGTATCGCCCGGCTTGGCGCGACGGCCGGGACCGGCGAGCACCTCCCAGGTGTCGTTGCCGTGCGGTGTGAGAAGCAAAAGCTCCACGTTCGCGCCCGTGGCGGCACGCTTGCCGAGCAACCGTGCGGGTAACACGCGGCTGTCGTTGAGCACAAGGCAATCGCCCTCACGCAACAGGTCGAGGATGTCGGAGAAACGGCGATCCTCCACCGCACCGCTTTGACGCGACAGCGTCATCATGCGCGATGCGTCGCGCGGCTCAATCGGCTCTTGCGCGATAAGTTCCTCGGGCAAATCGTAATAAAATTCCTGTCGAAGCATATATTGTAAAACCTTGCTTTCTTTCGTTGGTGTTATTGACAACCCCTTATATTTAGTGGTAAAATAGGGACGACGAAAAGGGTGTCGCATTGATATCCTTGTCATTATATACTATAAGCGGCATTTTTTCAACTTGTTTTTGATTTATGCCCCTGCGAAAGGAAGTATTTTCAAATGAAACACTATCGCGTAGGCGTCGTCGGCTGCACCGGTATGGTCGGCCAGCGCTTTATGTCCCTGTTGGAGAACCACCCGTGGTTTGAGGTCACCTGTCTGGCCGCCAGCCCGCGTTCCGCTGGCAAGACCTATGAAGAGGCGGTCGCCGGTCGCTGGGCGATGGACACCGCCATGCCCGAAAAGATGAAGGATATGATCGTGCTCGACGCCTCTGACGTGCAGGCGGTCGCCTCGAAGGTCGACTTCATCTTCTGCGCCGTGGATATGCCCAAAGCGGAGATCCGCGCACTCGAAGAGGCGTATGCCAAGGCGGAATGCCCCGTCGTGTCCAACAACAGCGCTCACCGCGGCACACCCGACGTGCCGATGATCATCCCCGAGCTCAACTGGGAGCACGAAAAGGTCATCGACAGCCAGCGTAAGCGTCTGGGTACCAAGCGCGGCTTCATCGCGGTCAAGTCCAACTGCTCGTTGCAGAGTTACGTGCCCGCCCTGTTCCCGCTCGACGAGTTCGGCGTCAAAGAGGCGCTCGTGTGCACCTATCAGGCGATCTCCGGCGCCGGCAAGACCTTTGAGCGCTGGCCCGAGATGGTCGACAACCTCATTCCCTACATCGGCGGTGAGGAAGAAAAGTCCGAGCAGGAGCCCTTGAAGATCTGGGGTAAGATCGTCAACGGCGAGATCGTCCCTGCCACCTCCCCTGCTTTCACCGCGCAGTGCCTGCGCGTGCCGGTGACCAACGGTCACTTCGCCGCGGTGTTCGTGCGCTTCGAGAACAAGCCCACCAAGGAACAGATCCTCGAGAAGTGGAACAACTTCGCCGGCCGTCCTCAGGAGCTGGAGCTTCCCTCGGCGCCCAAGCAGTTCCTCAAGTATTTTGAAGAGGATAACATGCCGCAGACCAAGCTGCACCGTGACCTTGAGGGCGGTATGACCATCTCCCTCGGCCGTCTGCGCGAGGACAGCCAGTACGACTATAAGTTCGTCGGTCTGTCACACAACACCCTGCGCGGTGCCGCCGGCGGTGCAGTGCTGCTCGCGGAGCTGCTCTGCGCAGACAACTATATCTAAGCAACATTTCACAAGGGGGCGTTACTATGAGTAAAAAGGCTTTATTCACCGGTGCCGGCGTGGCACTCGTCACCCCCATGCTGCCCGACGGCAGCATCAACTACGAAAAACTCGAACAGCTCGTTGACTGGCAGATCGAGAACGGCACCGACGCCATCATCGTGTGCGGCACGACGGGCGAGGCACCGACTCTGAAAATGCAGGAGCACCTTGAGGCCATCCGCGTGGCGGTGGTGCGCGCCAAAGGGCGCGTGCCCGTCATCGCCGGCACCGGCTCCAACGACACCGATCACTGCATCAACTCCTGCCGCGAGGCAAAACGCCTCGGCGCAGACGGTCTGTTGCTGGTGTCGCCGTATTACAACAAGACCTCCCAGCGCGGTCTCATCGCGCACTACACCGCGGTGGCGGCGAGTGCCGACCTGCCGATGATTCTCTACAACGTACCGGGTCGCACGGGACTCAACATTGCACCCGAGACGGTGGTCGCGCTGTCCAAGGTGGACAACGTCGTCGGTCTCAAACAGGCCAACGGCGATCTGTCCTCGGTGGCGAAGATCGCCGCCATGTGCGATCTGCCGATCTATTCCGGCAACGACGACCAGATCGTCCCGATCCTGTCGCTCGGCGGTCTCGGCGTCATCTCGGTGCTGTCCAACGTCATTCCGCGCGAGACCCACGACATCTGTCAAGCGTGGTTTGACGGCGACGTCGAGGAGAGTAAGCGCTTGCAACTGCACTATCTCGACCTTGCCAACGGTCTGTTCACCGACGTCAACCCCATCCCCGTCAAAGCGGCGATGAACTTAATGGGTATGGACGTGGGCGAGTGCCGTCTGCCCCTCTACCCGATGGAAGACAAGGCCCTCACGGCGCTGGAAGCTGTCCTGCGCCGTCACGGTCTGATAAAGGAGTAATTCGTTTATGCGTATTTTGCTTTGCGGCTGTCAAGGCCGTATGGGACACGCGGTGGAGGCCGCCGCCAAGGGCGACGCGGTCATCGCCGCCGGCGTTGATGCCGTCAGCGGCGAGCGCGCGTTCCCCGTCTACGCCAAACCGGCAGACTGCCGCGAGGCGGTGGACGTTATCATCGACTTCTCTCACCCGAATGCGCTCGCTGACGAGCTCGCATACGCAGTGGAGAACAGCCTGCCGGCAGTCATCTGCACCACGGGTCTTTCTGCCGAGCAGATCGCCACGTTGCAGGATGCCGCCAAGCACATCCCCGTGTTTTTCAGCGGCAACATGAGCCTCGGCATCGGACTTCTGTGCGCGCTGACCAAAAAGGCGGCGGCGGTGCTCGGGGAGGATTTTGACATCGAGATCCTCGAGATGCACCACAATCAAAAGCTCGACGCGCCTTCCGGCACCGCGCTGATGCTCGCGAACGCCGCGAAGGAAGGCGTCGACTACGAGCCGGAATACGTCTACGCGCGCCACGACCGCCGCCAAAAGCGCGACAAAAAGGAGATCGGCATCTCCGCCATTCGCGGCGGCAACATTATCGGCGAGCATCAGGTGATCTTCGCCGGTGCAGACGAGGTCATCAACCTCACTCACCGCGCACAATCGCGTTCTCTGTTCGCCACGGGCGCTCTGCGCGCCGCCAAGTTCCTCATCGGCAAAGACGCAGGTCTCTACAACATGGAAGACCTCATGGATTTCTAAAGGAGTGATGAGATGAACATCCGCATTCCTCTCTGTATTGTGCTGACAACAGCAATATGCACCTTTTCCTTGTTGGGTTGTGATCGTACTTCAAATTCTTCTGCGTTAGCGGAAAATTCCGAGTCATCATCCGACACAACCTCTTCTGTTTCTTCTACAGAAGACCTGACCGCTTCGGTCACCTCTACGGCAGCCGAAGTCACAACTTCTCAATCGACCACCTCTCGCCCCACAAGCACAACAGGTCAAAACACCTCTGCCACAAAAACCAGCAGTGTCAGCAGCACAACAAGCGCTGCATCCACCACTTCTACTACGGCAGTCAGCACGACAACTACCACTACCACTACTACCACGCAGGCTCCGACAAACGACCCTAATCGAGCGACGGTAAACGGAAAAGTGTTTGCAATCGGAGATACCATACAATACACCGTGATGGTTAAGACAGCCGAAAACTTCGGCAGAGCAAAAATTGCCGTGCGTTATGCGCAAAAAGGGTTAGAGGTTCCGAATGGTTTGCCCATCAAGCAGCAGCAGGCTGTTATGAGTAATCTCGGCATTGGTATGCTTATCGGGCCCGAAGAAACAACCAAAGAAACCGGATTTATTATCACGTCCAACAAAGGATTCAGCATTGACTCAACCGTTCCCGGCTATGCCGGACTCACACGATTTTATGAAACCACCAATTATGATTCCAACACACAGTCTTATCGACCCATTGATTGCTCCCACGGTGTGACTCTCTACGCAATTACGCTAAAGATCACCAAGCCGGGTGACTATTTGGTGGATTGTTTTGAGTATCCTTCAAAAAGCCGAACAGACTTAACCGTGTGGGGAGAGATCACTGCATAACGCGAATCGATACAGTCAAAACGGTCGACAGTCCAACGACTGTCGACCGTTTTTTATTTTGCCTGTAAGTTGTTGCGCAAGGTCTTGACAATGGTGTGGCACAGCCCGTAGGTGTTCTCGACGCTCGGCTCGGTCACGCTCACCGCGATGGCGTAGCCGTCGCAATAGTCGATCATCTCACCGCGCTCGGCGTACCAAAAGGCGCGCGCACCGAGATCCGTCACCGCCTCGCCGCCGACCAGATCGGCGACCATGGCGTCGTATATCGCCTCGGTCTGATTTTCCATGCTCACCGACACGCTTGCCGTGCCGTCGTCGGATGTATATATCACCCACGTACCGTCCTCATACGGGTCGGAGGCGGTCATCGGCTTGCCCATAACGGCACCCACCTGCCCTTGCGGCAGGCAATCGGTGATCGCCAGATCCAGCGGCGGTTCGATCGGCGGAAGATAATCCGACACGTTGCTGTAAACGTCGGCGTCGCCGCCGCACGCCGTGAGCGTCAGCGCCAGTGCCAACACCAGCACCGCGAAAAAGGCTATACTGCCGCAACCAAGTCTGTTCATTTCATCGCTTCCTTTCGGGGATTTCAGCAAATTTTCGATTTACTCTTTTCATCGCGCGGTTTTTGTGCTATGATGGAGAACGAAACCATGTAAAAGGAGATTTCTCACTATGGCGGATGTTTTTTCGGCGGGCGTGCAACCCGGCGGTTTGAATACCTCACAAGAAATCAAGATCCTGCTTTGTTATATGCTCGCCACTGTCAATCAGCCGATGGCGCGCGACGAGGTCACCGACATTATCGTTGCCGACGGCATGGCCAACTATTTCGACACCGAGGACGCGATCGAGGAGCTGTTGCGCCTGCAACACCTCGTCATGGACGACGCGCGTAATATCGCGACCACCGTCACCGGCAAGCAGATCGGCGAATCGCTGTCCATGCGCGTGCCGTATATGCTGCGTGAGCGCTCGGTTAAGGCGGCGCTCAAATTGCTCAAACGCCGCGAGGTCGAGCGCGACAACAAGGTGGAGATCCGTCGGCTCGAGGACGGCGGCTGTCAGGTCATCTGCACCGTCTTCGACCAGCAAAAGCCGCTGTTGTCGGTCGCCCTGCGCGTCGCGGACGAGTATCAGGCCGAACAGATCAAGGAGAATTTCCTCGCCGACCCGTCCTTCCTCTATCGCAGCAACCTCGCCGTGCTGACGGGCGACGCGAGCCTGCGCCGCGCCGGCACCCAGCTGATAATCAAATTATAACACAGTATACAAAAAATTACTACCCCAAAGTTAGGAGACTTCCCGTATGCGTATGCGCCGCAAAAAGAATCTCGACTCCCGTATGGAGGTCTGCGCCGAGCGCGTGACCAATATTCTTGTCAAGGATCGCCGCTTTGACGCCGACAGCGCGGAGACCATGCTGGATTATACCGCCCTGTTCGGCAACGATAACCCCGTGCACCTCGAGATCGGGTGCGGCAAGGGCGGCTTTATCTGCACCGTCGCGGCGCGGCATCCGGAGGTGAATTTCATCGCGGTGGAGAAATACGGAAACGTCTTGGTCACCGCGATGGAGCACGCCAGGCAGATGGGACTTTTCAATATTTGGTTTTTATGGGGTGACGCAGAATATCTGCCGCGGTTTTTGCCGCCGCACAGCATCGAAAAGCTGTATCTCAACTTTTCCACCCCGTTCCCGAAAAAACGCAGTGCCGCCCATCGCCTGACCCACGGGCATTTCCTCGCGGTCTACCGCGGCCTGCTCACCGCCGATGCGTCGGTGGAGCAAAAGACCGACGATCGCGGCTTCTTCCAGTTCTCGCTCGAACAGTTTTCGCAGGCAGGGTATACCTTACAGCGCGTGTCGCTTGACCTGCACGCCGATGACTATCCCGACAACGTTATCACCGAATACGAGCAGAAATTCATCGACCAAGGCTTGCCGATCTATCGCCTGGAAGCCACTCCGTAAATAAATCATAACAAAAAAACAGCCGTGGCGGTGCCACGGCTGTTTTCATTCTACATAAAATATATCTTCATAAGGAACATTTAAAATATCCTTGATCAGTAATATCTCGTCCGGGTACAAATGGCGTTGTCCCGCCTCGATTTTTGCCACAGAACTGCGCGTAATGTCGCATCCTCTAACCTGTAATTTCGCGGCAAGTAACTCTTGGGTTAAACCGGCTTTTTCTCGCAACAATTTGATATTTTGTCCAATTTGCTTTTCTATTTTAGCATTCATACATAATGTCTCCTAAATGTTCCTGTTTAGGAACAAAGCTCTTGACATTATTATATGTTTGGTTTATTCTTGTATTGCACCTATATAAGTGCAATACAAAATGAGGGGTTAAAATGTATAAGTCGAATTGCCGCCCTCTTTATTTGGCGACGCTTTTCTTATGTATCTGCGTTATATTGTCCTCTTGTAATGGTGCCACTGACACCAAAAGCCCAACCGCCGCAACGACTACTGCCACTGAGGCTATTACAACGCAACCGCAAGTAACTTATATTATTAATATCAGCAAACGCAGCCGCCGTTTTCACCGACCAAGTTGTTACAGCGCAAAAAGAATCAAGGATGAAAACCGTTTGGAATTTATCGGAACGAGAGAAGAGGTAATCGCTCGCGGTTATAAACCTTGCGGAAATTGCAGACCATAACAAAAATCCCCACCGCGCTCGCGGTGGGGATTTTTGTTTATTTTTTCAGTTCCAGCGTGCGCTGATAAGCCGCCGTGACCGCGCCCATGGCAGTCGCGCGCAACGCGCCGTCCTCCAGCGCGTGAACACCGGCAATGGTCGTGCCGCCGGGACTGCACACCGCGTCTTTAAGGTCGCCGGGATGGCGACCGGTATCCAGTACCATCTGCGCGGCGCCGAGCACCGTCTGCGCGGCATATTCCAGCGCCTGTGCACGCGGCAAACCGCATTCCACGCCGCCATCTGCAAGCGCCTCAATGAACAGATAAGCAAACGCCGGACCGCAACCCGACACCGCGCTTGCGGCGTCGATGCGTGCCTCGTCGATACGGTCAAGCCGGCCGGCCGCCGCCAGCATCGATAAAAATGCCGACACCTGCTCGTCGCTCACCTGCTCGGTGGCGGTGTAGAGGATCATACCCTTACCCACCGTCACGGGGGTGTTGGGCATGATACGGATGATCGGCAGCGGCTTTGCCGCCATCGCGGCGAGCGCCGCCGTCGACAGGCCTGCCGCCATGCTCACCAGCACAGGAGTATTGTCGCCGAAATCCAGCGAGGACAGCACGCCGTCCATTACCTGCGGCTTGACGCCGAGGAAGATATAGTCGCTCGTCTTGGCGACGGTGTCGTTATCGCTCACGCGCGCGCCGAGCGCCGCCGCCAACGCCGCGACCTTGTCGGCACAGGGGTCGGCAAGCAGCACGCTCTCGCCGCCGACGGTCTTTGCCACCGCCGCCGCCAGCGCGCCGCCCATATTGCCGGCACCGATAAATCCAACTGTCATGGTGTTCCCTCCCTCAACGCGTCTGTCCGTTGCCGGTGATCACGTATTTGTAGGTCGTCATTTCTTCAAGTCCCATCGGGCCGCGTGCGTGCAACTTTTGGGTGGAAATGCCCATCTCACAGCCCAAGCCGAACTCGCCGCCGTCGGTGAATCGGGTGGATACGTTGACATATACCGCAGACGAATCCACCGCCGCGGTAAACCGCGCCGCCGCCGTCTCGTCGGCGGTGACGATTGCCTCGCTGTGCATCGTCGAATGCGCCGCGATATGCGAAATCGCATCCTCGAGGTCGTCGACCACCTTCACCGCGAGAATATAATCGAGAAATTCGGTGTCAAAATCCGCGTCGCTCGCCGCCGTGCCGTCAATGATCGCCGCCGCCGCACCGTCGAGACGCAATTCAGCGGTATGCTCACGCGCCGCATCGCACAGACGGGCTTTGAGCATCGGCAAAAATGCCGCCGCCACGTCCTTGTGCACCAAGCACACCTCGGCGGCATTGCACACAGAGGGACGGCTCATCTTGGCGTTGTCCAAAATATCCAGCGCCAGCGACAGATCCGCCGCCTTGTCGACATACACGTGGCAGATGCCGGTGCCGGTCTGAATACACGGCACGGTCGCGTTCTCCACGCAGGCGCGGATGAGTCCGGCGCCGCCGCGCGGAATGAGCAGGTCCACCAGACCCTCGGCGCGCATAAGCTCGTTCGCGCTCGCACGGGTGGTGTCCTCGATGAGATTGATCATATCCGCCGCGATGCCGCAGGCGGTCAGCGCCGAGCGCAACGCCGCGACGATGGCCGCCGCCGAGCGATACGCCTCCTTACCGCCGCGCAACACGCAAACGTTGCCGGATTTGAGGGTCAGCGCCGCCGCGTCGGAGGTGACGTTCGGGCGGCTCTCGTATATGATCGCCACCACGCCGATCGGCACCGCGATCTTGCGGATGGTCATGCCGTTTTTATGCCGCGTCTCGCCGAGCGTGCGCCCTACGGGATCGGGCAGTGCCGCGACCTCACGGATACCCTGCGCCATGCCCTCGATGCGAGCCTCGGTCAGCGTCAGGCGGTCGAGCATCACGGGAGAGATGCTCCCCTGCGCCGCGGCGACGTCCTCGCGGTTAGCCGCCAGAATGGCGGCGGTGTGCGCGCGCAAAGAGTCTGCCATCGCCATGAGCGCGGCGTTCTTCTGCGCCTCGGTAAGGGTAGATAATGCGCGGCTCGCCGCCTTGGCGCACCGCAGTATCTCCTGCGTCGTTCTCATGTCAGTTTCCCTCCGGCAAAAAACGCGTGCCGACCGCTTCGCCGTCGACGATCGCGTACAGCACGTCGGGGTCCTCGCCGTTGGCGATGACCATCGGAATGCCGGCGGCGGTCACCTGCTTGGCGGCGGAGAGCTTGGTCTGCATGCCGCCCGTGCCGAGCTTACTGCCGGCACCGCCGACAGAAGCTTCGATCTCCGGGGTGATCTTCTCCACCACCGACACCAGCTTGGCGTTCGGGTCGGTGTGCGGATCGGCGGTGTACAGACCGTCGATATCCGACAAGAGGATCAACAGATCCGCCTGTACATTAGTCGCAACGATCGCGCCGAGGGTGTCGTTGTCGCCGATGACGATCTCGTCGGTGGCAACCGTGTCGTTTTCATTGATGATGGGTAACACGCCGAGCTCCAATAAACGATACATCGTGTTGTGGAAATTTTTGCACCGTCCCTCGTGTTGCAGGTCAGCGCCGGTGAGTAGCACCTGCGCGACGGTGTGGTTGTGCTCGGTGAACAGTTTATCGTAGGTGTACATCAGCTCGCACTGGCCCACCGCGGCGGCCGCCTGCTTGGTCGGAATATCCGACGGGCGACTGCCGAGCGACAGCTTGCCGACGCCCATGCCGATGGCGCCGGAGGACACCAGCACCATCTCGTGACCGGCGTTTTTGAGGTCGCTCATAACGGTGCACAGCTTCTCCACGCGACGAATGTTGAGCAGACCCGTCGCATGTGCCAGCGTGGACGTACCCACTTTCACAACAATACGCATTGGTATTTCTCCTTAGTAAGCGATATGCTCCTCGATATACGCTTTCAGATCCTTGATCGCCACGCGCTCCTGCTGCATGGTGTCGCGGTCACGCACGGTCACGCAACCATCCGTCTCGCTGTCGAAGTCGTAGGTGATGCAGTAGGGCGTACCGATCTCGTCCTCACGGCGATAACGTTTGCCGATCGAACCGGCGTCGTCAAAGTCGACCATGAAGTATTTGGACAGCTCCTGCTGGATCGCCATGGCCGGCTCGCTGAGCTTCTTGGACAACGGCAGGACCGCCGCCTTGAACGGCGCGAGCGCCGGATGCAGACGCAACACCACACGGGTGTCGTTCTTCTCCGCATCGACGACTTCTTCGTCATACGCTTCCACGAGGAACGCGAGCGTCACGCGGTCGGCGCCGAGCGACGGCTCGACGACGTAGGGAATGTAGTGCTCGTTCTTCTCTTGGTCGAAGTAGGTCATATCCTTGCCCGAGGTCGTCTGGTGGGCGTTGAGATCAAAGTTGGTGCGCGACGCGACACCCCACAGCTCACCCCAGCCGAACGGGAACACGAACTCGAAGTCGGTCGTCGCGTTGGAATAGTGGCTCAGCTCCTCCGGGTCGTGATCGCGCAGACGCAGATTCTCGTCGCGCATGCCGAGACCGAGCAACCAGTTGTGGCAGAACTCTTTCCAGTATTTGAACCATTCAAGCTCGGTGCCGGGCTGGCAGAAGAACTCCAGCTCCATCTGCTCAAACTCACGGGTGCGGAAGGTGAAGTTGCCGGGCGTGATCTCGTTGCGGAATGACTTACCCACCTGGCAAACGCCGAAGGGCAGCTTGCGACGGGTTGAGCGCTGGACGTTCTGGAAGTTGACGAAGATGCCCTGCGCGGTCTCGGGGCGCAGATACACGACGTTCTTCGCGTCCTCGGTCACGCCCTG